>SHXO01000001.1 GCA_009693245.1 Betaproteobacteria bacterium
CTGCGAGCGTAATGGAATTCTAAATCCCTTTGAGAAGTTATCCTCAACGCTACGCCAAACTCCGACAAGCTATACACACTTCTCATTGTCTGCCACACCAACACTGGCGGGGCTCAACGCAAATACCCACAGAGAAGCGATGGCTTAGTAGTTATAGATTTATAAATCTTTAAATAATTCTTAATAGTAACTATGCAAACTATTTTTTTATCACGAAATGATTTGTTGGCGCCGGTTCAGGCTGTAAGCGGGGCCGTAGAACGGCGCAATACATTGCCAATCCTGGGAAATCTGCTCCTGGAAATTCAAAACGGTGATCTAAGCGTTACCGCTACAGATCTTGAAATTCAGGTAACGGCAAGAGCAAAGCTAGCATCGGCAGAACCTTTGACTGCAACCGTGTCCGCGCGAAAATTACAAGAGATTCTGCGATCACTGCCAGAAGAAACTACCGTCGGGATCGAGGTCGCGGAGAGTAAGTTCACCTTGAAATCCGGCCGCAGCCGCTTCAATTTGCAAGCGTTACCGGCAAAAGATTTCCCGAAGCTTTCGCAAACCGAGGCACCAGTCGCGGAGTTTAAGCTACAGCAGCGACAGCTCAAGGAGATTCTTCAGGCGGTGCAGTACTCGATGGCTCACCAGGATATTCGATACTATCTCAATGGCTTACTTGTTTCTCTCACACAAGAAAAACTTGTTGCCGTGGCCACTGATGGTCATCGCTTGGCCTATACGGATTTCAGTCCCCGGGAGCCACTACCTACCACGGAGGTAATTCTACCCAGGAAGGCGGTGAGCGAAATCGTGCGTTTGCTATCGGATTCCGACACAGAAGTCGTCGTTAGTATTCGAACAGGCCAGGTTGGTATACGTTTCGGAGAGATTGAATTTGCTACCAAAGTCATCGACGGAAAGTTTCCCGATTACAACAAAGTCATTCCCACCGGATACCAAAAGACCATTTCTCTGGACCGCGGGGAACTCCTACATGCTCTGCAACGCGCTGCAATCCTATCGAACGAGAAATTCCGGGGTATTCGCTGGATCGTGACGGATAACACTCTGCGCATACTCTCGGCGAATGCAGAGCAGGAGGAAGCTCAAGAAGAGCTACCGGTCGAATACAACCAAGCTCCTCTCGATATAGGATTCAATGTGGGCTACCTTCTGGATGTCCTTCTCAACACAAAGTCGAAGACAGTGGATTTCTCCTTCGGCGATTCCAACAGCAGCATGTTGGTGACGATACCGGGCGATACTTCCTTCAAGTATGTCGTTATGCCCATGAGAATCTAACTCCACAAAAAGGCCACACCACCCGATGTCGGATTACAACGCAGGTAGCATCAAAGTTCTGAAAGGTTTGGAAGCCGTTCGCAAACGCCCAGGAATGTATATCGGCGATACCAGCGATGGCACCGGTTTGCATCATATGGTCTTCGAGGTGGTCGATAACTCCATCGACGAGGCGCTAGCTGGTTACTGCGACGAGATCAAAGTAACGATCCATAGCGACAATTCCATCAGCGTGACTGACAACGGAAGAGGCATTCCCACCGATATCCATCCTTCTGACGAGGCAAATCGGTCGACCGCCGAAATCGTGATGACCGTATTGCACGCGGGCGGCAAATTCGACAGCGATTCCTACAAAATATCGGGGGGATTGCACGGTGTGGGGGTTTCGGTCGTAAACGCGCTGTCCGAAACCCTAAAACTCAGTGTGCGCCGGGATGGCCAGCACCATTCCATGGGATTTCGAGACGGCGATCCCGTGGCTCCGCTAAGGGTGGTGGGCCACACAGAGCGGCGCGGCACCGAAATACACTTCAAACCCAGCGCGGAAGTGTTTGGCACGGTCGAGTTTCACTACGACATTCTAGCCAAGCGCCTGCGCGAGCTGTCGTTTCTCAATAACGGCGTGCGCATAGATCTTATAGATCAACGTAACGGTAAGGAAGAAGTCTTTCAGTATGCCGGCGGGATCAGGGCTTTTGTGGAGTACATCAACCGGACCAAGACCATATTGCACCCGCAGATTTTATATGCGACTCGAGAAAAAGATGGTGTTGGCGTTGAAGTCGCGATGCAGTGGAACGATTCCTACCAGGAATCCGTGCTCTGTTTTACCAACAACATTCCTCAAAAGGACGGTGGTACCCACCTCACGGCGTTAAGAGCGGCGATGACGCGTACGCTCAATCAGTACATCGAGCAGCAAGAGGTAGCGAAGAAAGCCAAAGTGGAGACTACCGGCGAGGACATGCGGGAGGGCCTTACGGCGGTGTTGTCCGTGAAGCTCCCCGATCCAAAGTTTTCCTCGCAAACCAAGGACAAACTCGTTTCATCCGAAGTGCGGCCGGCCATCGAGGAATTCGTGACGGATGCCCTCATGGCCTTCATGTTGGAGAACCCTCCAGCGGCTAAAGTGATCTGTAGCAAAATTGTCGATGCGGCTCGAGCACGAGAAGCCGCGCGCAAAGCGCGCGACATGACGCGCCGCAAAGGCGTCATGGATGGATTTGGACTACCTGGAAAATTGGCCGATTGCCAAGAAAAAGATCCCGCTCAGTGCGAGTTATATTTGGTCGAAGGAGATTCCGCTGGTGGTTCAGCCAAACAGGGTAGAGACCGGCGTTTCCAGGCAATCTTGCCGCTTAAGGGAAAAATTCTCAACGTGGAGCGTGCAAGATTTGACCGGTTGATTTCCTCACAAGAAATCGCCGCTCTCATCACGGCCATGGGAACGGGCATTGGCAAGGAAGAATTCAAGATCGAGAAACTACGCTACCACCGCATCATCATCATGACCGATGCGGACGTAGATGGCTCCCACATTCGCACACTTCTTCTCACCTTCTTCTACCGGCAAATGCCCGAACTGGTCGAAGGCGGGCATATCTACATTGCGCAGCCGCCCCTTTACCGGGCAAAGCACGGGAAAGAAGAGCGATACCTCAAAGACGATCACGAGCTCAAGGAACATTTGCTCAAGATCGCACTGAAAGAAGCCGTGCTATACCACGCTCCTGGCCATTCCGGAATGGAAAGCGATACTCTGGCTCATCTCGCTCGAGAGTTTATTCTTGCCGAGGCGGTCATTGAGCGCTTATCAAGGCGGCTGGACAAGGATGTCTTGCAGGCGCTCATGGAAAGCGAGGATGTGGACTTATCGAGCCAAGAAAGAACCCAGGAAGCCGCGGAAAGATTGCAGAGCGCGATAGCAAATCCCGCAATTAGCATCAGTACGCGTTTCGACGAAAGCAACGAGACCTATGCACTGCTCGTACGGAAAGTTCAACATGGCAACGCCCGGTCTTTTCTGATCAACCGGGATTTCGTGGAAAGCGGCGATTACCTCCAAATGCGAAAGGTCGGAAAAATGTTGATTGGCTTGGTGCAAGAAGGCGCCAAAGTCACTCGCGGCCAAGAGGAGCAACCGGTGGGCACTTTCCGCGAGGCACTTAATTGGTTACTTGACCAAGCGCGAGCGGGCATGGCAGTACAGCGGTACAAAGGCCTGGGCGAAATGAATCCAACGCAACTGTGGGAAACAACCATGGACCCGACAGTTCGCCGTCTTTTGCGAACCCAGATCGAAGATGCGATCGCCGCGGACGAAATCTTCACGACCTTGATGGGCGATGTGGTGGAGCCACGCCGGGCCTTTATCGAAGCAAACGCATTGGGGGTGCGCAACCTCGATGTCTAAGCGGCTTTGCGGCGGCTCTTCGTCACGGGTTCGCTGGTCTCTTTGGTAGCTTTGGAACGCAAGGTTATCTCCGCACCAGGTTTGGCGGCTTTTTTCGCTGGTTCCTTAGCCGCCCGCGCCTGAAACTCGAAGGTAATCTTGCCTCCAGCGCCCTTAACCAAGAAAGCTTTGAAGGGCCGGCCCTTCTTGGAAATGAACCGGGTGAATAAATCCGTGCGTCCTTCCTTGAGGAGCTTTTCCATCTGCGTGCGTGCGATCTCTTGCTGAAGAATAATTTTCCCCGAGCGAAAATCGCAGCGCTTCACGGGTGTGTTCTCGCATAGATAACTCATGCCATGCTCATAGACGGCAGCACTGCATTTTGGGCAGCTTCCCAAGGGCTGTTGGCAGGAAAAATCCATGTCCTCGCCACCGTCGCCCGCATCGTTTTGCCCGAAATCGAATTCCAATTTGAAATTTCCGGTCTCGGCATCGGACACGATGCGCAGAATCGCGGCGAAGGGCCTGCCTATCTTGGAGCGAAAGCCCTGCAACGGCCCGAGCTCTCGTTTGCTTAGCAATTCTTCCACTTCGTCCATTTCGAACTGCCGGCTGGCTGGAGTTTTGGTGATCGAGAATTCGCATTTTTCGCAAGCGAAGCGCCGGTAGTTTTCTTTCACCGTTCCCTTGCAATGGGGGCACTTGGTCTTCAGCGTTGCGTAGTCGCCGGGAATGGTATCGCTATCGTATTCCTTGGCTCGCTTGACGATCTGAGCGGCGATTGCGGCGATCTCCTTCATGAACGTTTCACGCTTGAGTTTGCCGCGTTCCATCTGGGCAAGCTTGTACTCCCACTCCCCCGTGAGCACGGGTTGCGTCAGTTCCGCGACGCCGAGGCCGTGCAACAAAGTCATGAGCTGGAAAGCCTTGGCCGTGGGAATGAGTTCGCGTCCCTCTCGCAATAGATATCGCTCGGTGATTAAACCTTCGATGATTGCCGCGCGTGTCGCTGGCGTACCTAAACCCTTCTGAGCCATGGCTTCGCGCAATTCATCGTCCTCGATCAACTTACCCGCACCCTCCATGGCCGAGAGCAAGGTTGCCTCTGAATAACGGGCCGGAGGCCTGGTTTGCAGGCCAGATGCTTCGATCGCCTGGGTGAGCGCAGCTTCGTTCTTCTTCACTTCCACCAAGTTAGCATCTTCGCCCTGCACCTCCTTGCCGTAGATCTCCAGCCAGCCTGGCATTACCAGAACTTTACCCTCGGTCTTGAAGAGATGCTTCTGAACGGCAGTGATACGAGTCGTGATGAGATGTTCGGCGGCCGGGAAAAAGACGGCTAGAAAGCGCCTGGCGATCAGGTCGTAGATCTTGCCTTGAATCTCGTTCAAGCTCTTAGGGACGTCCGGTGTCGGGATGATGGCGAAGTGATCGCTAATCTTGGTATTGTCGAAGATGCGCTTATTCGGTTTTACCCAACCCTGCTTTTGGATCTTGGCGGCGAAACGCTGGAAGTTTTGGTTGCCTCCCATGGAAGAAAGCGTTTGCTTGACCGTCTTAATATAATCTTCCGGGAGGTGCCGGGAGTCGGTTCTCGGATAGGTAACCGCCTTGTGTTTTTCGTAGAGCTCTTGTGCGATGGACAAGGTGGTCTTGGCGGAAAAACCAAAACGCCCGTTGGCTTCGCGTTGCAATGAAGTCAAGTCATAGAGTAAGGGCGAGAGTTGAGTAGAAGGTTTCGATTCCTCGCTTACGGTACCCGTCTTGCCCTCGCAGGCCGCGACGATGGCCGAGGCTGCTTTCAATGACCAAAGCCGGTTCTCTCTGCGTTCCGAGTCTTCGTCATCTTTCTTGAACTTCGGATCGAACCAGCGGCCTTCGTAGACTCCAGCCTTGACGCCGAAGGTCGCGCGTACTTCCCAATAGTCGCGAGGCACAAAAGCCTTGATGGCCTTTTCGCGGTCCACAACTATGGCTAGCGTCGGTGTTTGTACGCGACCGACCGTCGTCAAGTAGAAACCACCACTCTTGGAGTTAAAGGCAGTCATGGCGCGCGTGCCGTTGATGCCTACGATCCAATCGGCCTCCGATCTGCTGCGAGCCGCATTCGCAAGAGGCTCCATTTCCTTGCCGCTGCGAAGCGCCTTGAACCCGTCGCGAATGGCGGCCGGTGTCATGGATTGCAACCACAAGCGCTGAATAGGTTGCTTGGCGTTGGCGTTTTGCGCGATCAAGCGGAAAATCAACTCCCCTTCTCGGCCGGCGTCGCAGGCGTTAATGAGTTCAGTTACGTCCTTGCGCTTGATGAGCTTGTTGAGCAGGCGAAGACGGCCTTCGCTCTTGGCTATGGGTTGTAGCGAAAACTTACCTGGTATGACGGGGAGATGGGTGAAGGTCCATTTACCCCGCTTGGGATCGTCTTCCGCGTACATCTCCAACAGGTGGCCAACGGCGGATGACAGCACATAACGCTCGGCTTCAAAGTATCCGTCGTGCTTGGAAAACCCGCCCAAGGCCTTGGCTATGTCGTTGGCAACAGAAGGTTTCTCGGCAATGATTAGAGCTTTGGCCATGGAGAGAAGAAATGTCGAAGTTCGGGTCCGGTGGGATGCAAAGTCCGGAAAAAGGCGCAGATGATAAGTGCAGCAGCCGCCTCGGCGCAACTTTCGCTGCGTTAGCCGGTGCGCTGGTAGAGGCCGCCAGGTAGAGTCACGATGAGTCCTGCTAGCTCCAATTGGAGTAACTGCGCGCTCAATTTATCGACCGCCAGCCCGGACCGGTCGCACAGGCTGTCAAGATCCACAGGATCGTACCCAACGACCTTTAGAAGGGCTTCATCGTCATCCGATAATACTTCTCGGTGTGTACCTTCTTGGTTCGGCCCCGGCGTGCCCCATCCCAGTTCCTCCAGCACGTCGCGCGCGGTCTCCACCAATTTCGCCCCCTGCTTGATAAGCGCATGGCAGCCTTTCGACAACGGAGAATGAATGGATCCGGGAATCGCGAATACATCCCGGCCTTGTTCCCCCGCGAGCCGCGCCGTGATAAGGGAACCGCTACCAATGGCGGCTTCCACCACTAGACACCCCAAGGACAGCCCGCTTAGGATGCGATTGCGCCGGGGAAAATTCCCCGCGACGGGCGGCGTGCCCAGGGCAAACTCCGAAAGCAATAGGCCATCCGCCGCAATCATTCGCGCAAGATCGCGGTTGCGGGCCGGATAGACGCGGTCGAGCCCGGTCCCGACCACGGAGATCGTGGAGCCGTGGCCCTGCAAGGCACCGCGGTGAGCGCAGGCATCGATGCCAAGCGCCAACCCGCTCACGATGGTCAAGTTTGCGTCGCTCAGGGCTTGCGCAAAGCCCACAGCGTTCTTTTCGCCTTGTGCGGTGGGATTGCGGCTGCCGACGATGGCTAGCTTCTCGCAAGCCAGTAGTTCCCTTCGGCCCATGGCGTAGAGCAGTGCCGGGGCAAGGCTTATTTCCTTCAGCGCGGATGGGTAATCGGAGGACTGAAGGGTTACCAGAAAGCGATCCGGAGCTTTCAGCCAGTCCAAGGACTTGGCCAGCAATACGGGGTCGCAGCCCTCTTGCAGTGTCGCGGCGGCGGCCGCTCCTATGACAGCGGATGCTTGGGAGCGTGAAGCCTTAAGAACCGCCTCCGGAGAACCGAAGGCGGCGAGTAGTTTCTTGAGCGGGCTAGGCCCCAGGCCCTCTACTAAAGAGAGTCTTAACCAATCTTCGTTACGCGCCGCGGAGTCGTCGCTCAGGGGTTATGCACCACGTCGTTGATATGGACTGGCCGGGAAGCGCTCAGCACGAGAGCGTAGGACATGCGAGGAAATACCCGGAAGACCATCGCCACACCGTAGCGCTCCTGGGCAAACGAAGAGTCCTGCCGCTATTGGCCGCCCTGACCGCCCCTTCGGAGTGAAACAATCCTAGCACGTGTCCCACATCCAGTTCGTCACGTCCGCCGCAGTTTAGCACCACAACCGAAAGCGGGGGAATTTCCCCAACGGATCCATCAGCGCCGACCACCACTTTTCCGCGAATTGGCTTGACTGGTGAGCGCGGTATGTAAGGGAGCGCGGAGGCGGGGAGGGCGACCGCCAGGCGGTCGCCGGAAATGATCTCTTGCTGCGATTTGGTGATCGTTCCCGCGCTCACATCGCCAAAACTATCCACTTCGAAATTTCCCAGATATATGGCCTCGTAACCCAACAGTTCCTTCGTATCGGGGTCTTCGAACCGGCGCCCCGGCCGGTAAACAGTCCAACGCCTCCCGTCGTTCTTCTTTACGCCTTCAGCATATACCGTATGTCCCGACGCCGCTATTACCCTTCCATCCGCCTGGGCGACAATGCGTGGCGCCCGCTTGACGGCTTCGGGATCCACAAGCAGTGCTTTGGACAAGAAGGGCTCGATGAGCCTGGGAGAAAGGGTAGGAATGGGCGCCGCGGAAAGATCCTGAGTGCGGATCTGAGGAGATAGCTTATCCGCGCCTTTCCAGCGTGATTCCGGAGACAGCGCGGAGGGCATGGTCCCATTTTCCGTCATTCCCTCCAAGCGTAGGCGGGGCGTGGCACCGGTCAAATCGAGGATGATGACATCGCCGGGGTATATGAGATGCGGATTCTTGACGTAGTCCTTGTTGATGCCCCACACGTCAGGCCAGCGCCAAGGATTTTGCAAGAAACGCTCGGAAATGCTCCATAGCGTATCTCCTTTTTCCACGACATAGCGTGCGGGAGGGTTCTCCTTGAGAGAAGCTTTGTCCTCGCTTTGCGCCGCTGGCGCCGTTGAGGGCCCCTTGACTGCCGCCGCCTCCTCTTCGGACGCCGCCTTCAGCGGCTCAAGCAGGATCCCGGTGGCAAGAAGCACAGCCGATATAATCCGATTCATTGAATGCATGGTTCTTTCATCTGACGTTGTCCCTGCTGCGTTAACGACCGAGCCGGGGCGATACTTTAAGTCCGTTTGTAGCGATTGCCGGTTGGAATCCGGGCAAGGTATCTTTACCTCCTAAAACATGACCCGGCTCAACATCCTGGAATGGCCCGACCCTCGCCTTCATACCGTCGCTGAAAAGGTACGTTTGGTGGATGACCATATCCGCACCCTAGTCAGCGACATGGCCGAAACCATGTACGCTGCACCGGGCGTCGGCTTGGCGGCAAGCCAGGTCGACGTTCACTTGCAAGTCATCGTCATTGATATCAGCGATACGCGGGACGAACTTAATGTCCTGATAAACCCCGAAATAAGCGAAAGCTCGGGGAATGCCGAGTTCGAGGAGGGCTGCCTATCCGTGCCGGGCATCTACGAAAATGTCGTACGGGCCGATAAAATCACCGTTCAAGCGCTGGACCGCGACGGACGACCCTTTACCTTGAAAGCAAACGGACTCCTGAGTGTGTGCATTCAGCACGAGATGGACCACCTGAAGGGAAAGGTATTTGTCGAGTACCTCTCCCGGCTTAAACAACAACGCATCTTGAGCAGGCTCAAGAAGCGGCAGCGGCGCACCGCTTAGCCCGCGAATGCGCCTCGTGTTCGCGGGCACTTCGCGATTCGCCCGCGTGGCATTGGAGGCGCTCACGGGTGCCGGACACGAAATCTGTCTGGTATTGACTCAGCCGGACCGGCCCGCCGGCCGCGGACACAAGCCGGCACAAAGCGAGGTCAAGCAGATCGCCCTAAGGCAAGGCATCGAGGTGTTCCAGCCAGTGTCTCTCAGGGACGAAGGCGCGCAAGCCCGTCTTCTGGAACAAAGGGCACAGGCCATGGTCGTGGCGGCCTATGGACTGATTCTGCCCAAGGTAGTGCTTCGCCTGTTTCCCTTGGGGTGCGTCAACATCCATGCGTCGCTGTTGCCGCGCTGGCGAGGTGCCGCCCCCATACAAAGGGCAATCCTTGCCGGGGACCAGAAGTCCGGTGTATGCATCATGCAAATGGAGGAGGGCTTGGATACTGGCCCGATCCTCCTGTGCCAATCCCTGGTCATCGATGCCAAGGAAACGGGCGGAACGCTCCATGACAAACTTGCCGCTTTAGGGAGTAAGCTCATCGTGCAGGCGCTCTCGAACCTTGAAGCGGGCACGGCAAAAGCGATGCCTCAATCAAACGATGGCGTGACCTACGCCCGCAAGATTTCCAAGGAGGAGGCCCGCATCGATTGGAGTCAAGAAGCGCGTCATATCGATGCGCAAATTCGCGCGTTCGACCCGGTGCCGGTAGCCTTTACGAATCTGGCGGGCGAGCCTATACGAATCTGGCGGGCAAGCGTCGTGAGCGGCGGCTCGGAAGACGCCAAACCAGGGCACATCGTCGCGGCCTCTTCCAGCGGAATCGATGTCGCCTGCGGAAAAGGCGTACTACGCATTCTGGAGCTACAAAAAGCCGGTGGTAAGAGACTTCAGGTGCCCGATTTCTTGCGAGGCCAGGCGGTGCCGGCGGGAAGTGTGTTGGGCAATTGATACTCCATGAGGAAAAACCAGCAGCTTGCTAGCGACATTGTTCTCGCGGTCTTGTCGGGTGAAAGCCTTTCGGATCAATTCTCCCCCCTATGGCGTGCGTATCCGGCTCTTGGCGCATCGGACCGGGGCACCATTCAGGATTTAAGCTATGGCACCTTGCGCCGCCTCGGTGAATTGCAGGCGTATGCCGCATTCATGACTCGCAAACCCATCGCGGACGACCGCGTAAAGGCGCTGCTATGGGTGAGCTTGTACCAGCTGCTTCATACCCGTAACGCGCCTCACGCCGTGGTCAATGAGGCGGTGAACGCCGCGCAAGAGACTGGCCGGCCTTGGGCAAAGCCTTTGGTGAATGCATTGCTGCGGCGGTTTCTGCGTGAACAAACCGGGCTCAAATCTCGTATCTCTTGGACAGAAGAAGCGCTTTACTCCTACCCCTCGTGGTGGATAGAACGGCTCAAGCGTGATCATCCCCAAGACTATGCCCCGATACTCGCCGAGGGCAATCGCCATCCTCCCATGACCTTGCGGGTGAACCGGCGCAAGCAAACCCAGGAGAGCTATCTTGAGAAACTCTCGGAACTGGGCATGGCCGCCACCCCCGTGGGAGAGGCAGGGTTGGTTCTCGGGCAACCTGTGCCAGTGGAGCGGTTGCCGGGATTCGGCGAAGGTTGGGTTTCCGTCCAAGACTACGGCGCCCAACTGGTACCCGCCCTTCTCCAGCCCAAGGATGGCATGCGCATCTGCGACGCCTGCTCCGCACCAGGCGGCAAGACCGCCCATCTGCTGGAGACGGCCGCGGTGCACATGACGGCGCTCGACGTAAGCGCGCAGCGCCTCGAGCGTGTGCGGGGGACTCTGGATCGTCTTGGATTGGATGCTTCGCTTAAGGCGGCAGACGCGGAGAATATTTCCGCCTGGTGGGATGGCGAACCCTACGACAGCGTTTTGCTCGATGCGCCGTGCAGCGCCTCGGGTGTCGTGCGCAGGCATCCCGACAGCAAATGGCTTCGCCGGGACCAAGACATTGCCCAATACGCGCGCCATCAACACCGCCTTCTCGATGCGCTTTGGCGGGTCGTCAAACCCTGTGGTAAATTGCTCTATGTGACCTGCTCCCTATTCAAGGCGGAGAACGAAGACGTCATCGCGCCGTTTTGCGAGCGCACGCGCGATGCGCGCCTCGCGCCCAGCGCATTCCCGTTGGATACCGCCGGACGATGGATGCCCAGTGCCCATAACGATGGTTTCTTCTACGCCTTACTTCATAAGGGCTAAGCCACGCCTCAAAGCGCTCGCGGCTCTGTGCTGCATGCTCTGTTGCTTGCGCGCGGCGTGGGCCGAGGGCATTGTCATCAAGTCCGCCGAGATCCTGCCACAGGAGAATGCCCTCACTCTTAACATAACCTTCGATGTTTCCTTGGGCCATGTTCTGGAAGATGCTCTGACACGGGGTGTTACGTTGAATTTCGTCACCGAGTTCGAGCTGCAATATTCGCGCTGGTATTTCTTCAATTTATGGAACCGGGATGTCGCGGCGTATCGTAGCCAGCAAAAATTGTTCTATAACTTACTGAGCCGCCAGTACCGTTTGAGCGCAGGGGGCTTACATCAATCCTTCGATACCTTGGAAGAGGCATTAGCGGTCTTGGGACGAACGCGCAACCGGCCCATCGCCGCGCGCGACGCGGTTCCTCCAGGCGAGGTCTACATCGCGGGTGTGCGCATGCGTCTCGATACTTCGCAGTTACCCAAGCCGCTTCAGATCAACGCGCTTGGCTCGCGCGATTGGAATTTAGGTTCCGATTGGTACCGCTGGACCTTCAAACCGTGAGCACGTCCTTCAAGAGCTTGAGGAAGCAATTCGCCAGCCGGAGCGTGCAGCTTTTGGTGGCTTTCCTTTTGGGCTTGGGCGTCGTCGTGCTTTATTTGCTGTTGAGTGCCAGCAGCAACACGGCGATGTTCGCGCAAGACCTCCCCGTGCTGCTGGGGATCACGCTTGTGCTGGTGCTGGTGTTAATGGGCCTGGTGGGTTATCAGTTGCTCATTTTGCGCAGACGCCTGCGCGCCGGTTTGTTTGGTTCCAAGCTGGCGTTGCGCTTGGTGCTGCTGTTCGCCCTGGTCGCCGTACTTCCCGGTGCGCTGGTATACAGCGTGTCCGTGCAGTTCCTCAATCGCAGCATCGAATCCTGGTTCGATGTGCGGGTGGACAAGGCGCTTGAAAGCGGACTGCGCCTGGGCCGCACGGTGCTGGAGAATCTTCTGCAAGAACTCACGCAGAAGGCACACAACGCCGCCAACGCCCTAGAGCGTGTATACACGACGCGACACGCCTCGGTCATCAACGAATTGCGCGAGCAAACCGGGGTGCAGGAAGTTGCGCTTTTTCGCTCCGATGGAACCTTGATCGTATTCTCAGGAAGCGAAAGCAGCGGGCTAATGCCGGTTATGCCCAAGGCTGACTCCTTACGCCAAGTTCGCATGATGAAAACCTTCCGGGCCATCGAGTCGGATTCTGGAACGGGTTATCTCTTGCGAGTGGTGGTTCCCGTGGACCGCCCGGGAGATGAAATTCATGCCCTGCAACTCGTGCAGGCCGTGCCCAAAGTATTGGCACGCGACGCCGAACAAGTCAAAGCGATGTACCGCGATTACCAAGAATTGGAACTCTCGCGCACCGGGCTTAAGCGGCTTTATGGTATCTCCCTGACGCTGACCTTGCTGCTTGCCCTGTCCTCCGCACTATTGCTCGCGATTTTATTCAGCGAACGCTTGGCCGCGCCTTTGCGCGCGTTAGCGGCCGGTACGCGTGCGGTGGCGCAGGGCGATTTCACGCTTCGCCACCCCGTTCAGCGCCATGATGAATTAGGCGTGCTGACGGAATCCTTCAACACCATGACTCACCAGCTATCCGAAGCGCAAAGCGAGGTCATGCAAAACCAGGAAGCGTTGCATGCGGCAAAGACCTATCTGGAGAGTATCGTCGACAAGCTATCGGCTGGCGTCTTGTCCCTGGATTCGGAGTGCCAACTACGCTCCTTCAACCCCAGCGCGGCACTGATTCTGGGCGCGGACTTGGGCGCGCTCATAGGGAGACCGCTTTCCCATTGGGGAAGACACGACGAGAAACTGGCGCAAGTCGCGACCGAAGTGAGCCCCCTACTCGACCGCCCCACCGCGGCTTCATGGGAGGCCCAATTCGAGTTCAAGGCCGAGGGCGGCGCTAAAATTCTTCTCGTGCGGGGTTCCAGCTTGCAACCCGGCGGCGGTTACATCGTGGTTTTCGACGACATTACGCGGGTGCTGCAAGCCCAGCGCTATGCGGCCTGGGGTGAAGTCGCGCGCCGCTTCGCGCACGAAATCAAGAATCCGCTTACACCGATTCAGCTTTCAGCCGAAAGGCTGGAGCATAGGCTGGTGGAGAAGCTCGCCGGGGAGGACGCCGACATGGTGCGCCGCTCCACCCGAACCATCGTCAATCAGGTGACGGCGCTCAAGGGAATGGTGGACGCCTTTAGCCACTATGCGCGCGCGCCCGAGATCAAGTTGCAAGCGCTCGATCTGAATTTCCTGGTGCAAGAAATACTGTCTTTGTACGAAGCCAACCGGCCTATCATCGAGCCCCGCCTTGGCGCGGGGTTGCAAGCGGTTATGGGAGATCCCGCGCAGCTGCGGCAAGTGATTCATAACCTGCTGCAAAACGCGCAGCAAGCCGTGGGAGAACAAAGTGACGCGCGAATCGAACTGCGCACCGAAGCCATGCCCGCGGGGGCGCGTATTTGCGTGAGCGACAATGGCCCCGGATTCCCCGCGGAACTGCTGGGGCGCTTATTTGAACCCTATGTGACCACGAAGACCAAGGGCACGGGGCTAGGGCTGGCGATCGTGAAACGCATCGTCGAGGAACATAACGGGCAAATCGAATTGCAGAATCTCCCCGTGCGAGGCGCCTTGGTGCGCGTTACCATACCCTGGGCGCAAGCGCCTGCCCGCGTTGCGGAAATAAAGGCAAGAGCCGGATAAAAAATGAGCCAAATATTAGTGGTGGATGACGAGATCGGAATTCGGGAGCTACTCTCGGAGATCTTGCACGACGAGGGGCATCAAGTGCGCTTGGCGGAGAGCGCGGGGGAGGCCAGAACCATGCGCATGCGCACCCGGCCAGACTTGGTCCTGCTCGACATCTGGATGCCGGACACCGATGGCATCACGCTGCTGAAGGAGTGGGCTACTTCAGGGCAACTCACCATGCCGGTGGTCATGATGTCCGGCCACGGAACCATCGACACGGCCGTGGAAGCCACCCGCATCGGCGCCTATGCTTTTCTGGAAAAACCCATCGCCCTGCAAAAGCTTCTGACCACCGTGGGACAAGCGTTGCGGCAGGGACAAGCCACCAGCCGGCCGGGGTTGTCCATGGCTTACCTTGGCCGCTCGCCTTTGCTGCAAGAGCTAAGAACCCGGCTCGAGAATATTCGCAATTTGCCGCTTCCCGTATTGTTCACGGGCGAGCCCGGTGTCGGTAAGAGCCTTTGCGCAAAATTTCTGCATAACGCCAACTCGCCTTGGGTGGCGCCGGAAAATTTTTCCGTCCTCGGCGACAGCGCCAACAATCTGGTGGGTCAGGCCGCGGAGGGAACCCTCTTCTTGCACGAAGTCAGCAATTTGAACGCGGAGCAGCAACGCAATCTTCTACAACAATGCAGCAAGCTGGACCGCTACCATACGCGCGTCGTCTCCACGACCTCAAAAGACCTTGCCGTCTTGGTGAGCCAAGGGCTCTTCGATGCGCGTCTCTATAGCGCCTTGAGCTCCTTGAGTGTGCGCATCCCCAGTCTGCGCGAACACCCAGAGGACACTCCGGAACTCGCGCGCTTGATTCTGAGCCGTTACGTGGAATCAAGGGAAGTCCCGGCGCGCCAGCTCAGTACCGCCGCCCTCAATGCGCTGCGGTTGTTTCATTGGCCGGGTAACCTCGCGCAGTTGGAAAGTGTCGTGAAGAGCGCGGCGCTACTAGCCTTGAGCCACGAGATCACCCTATCCGATGTCAACAGCACATTGGCGCGCTTGGATGCGCCCATGAGCAGTGCTTCCGTCGGCCTGGATACGGATTTGCGCGAGGCGAGGGAAGCCTTCGAACGGATCTACTTCGAATACCACATGACGCGCGAAGGGGCCAATATCAGCCGCGTGGCCGAGCGCGCCGGGCTGGAGCGCACGCATCTTTACCGCAAGCTCAAACAATTGGGAATTCAAATCTCGCGCAAGGAGTAGCACGGTTGGGACCGCAGGCCGATCCCCTATAATCCGCCGCTTTCGCCGCTTCGTACCGAAGTCATTTAGGAATTCGATCCCATGGCCACCCGCCAAGAATTAGCCAATGCACTTCGCGTGCTCGCGATGGACGCCGTGCAAAAAGCCAACTCCGGTCATCCAGGCATGCCCATGGGCATGGCCGAGATCGCCGAAGTATTGTGGAATCACCATCTGCGCTTTAATCCGGCCGATCCGCAATGGCCTGGCCGCGACCGTTTCGTGGTCTCCAATGGCCACGGATCCATGTTGCTCTACGGGCTGTTGCACCTGACGGGTTTCGAATTGTCCATGGACGAACTCAAGCGCTTTCGCCAGTTGCACTCGAAGACACCGGGCCATCCGGAATACGGCCTCGCCCCCGGCGTGGAAACCACCACGGGCCCGCTTGGCCAAGGAATTGCCAACGCCGTGGGCATGGCCATCGCGGAGCGAGAGCTGGCGCGCGCCTTCAATAAGCCAGATGGCAAGATCGTGGATCACCACACCTACGTGTTTCTAGGCGATGGTTGTCTGATGGAAGGTATTTCCCACGAAGTGTGCTCGCTGGCCGGAACGCTTGGGTTGAACAAGCTCATCGCGCTCTACGACGACAACGGCATCTCCATCGACTCGGAAAAAGGCCGTATGGCGCAGTGGTTCACCGACGATACCCCCAAGCGCTTCGAAGCCTATGGTTGGAACGTCATTCGCAACGTGGACGGCCACGACTTCGCCGCGGTGGATGCCGCCATTACCGCAGCGAAGGGCGAAAGCTCGCGCCCAATGCTGATCTGCTGCCGCACTACCCTAGGCAAGGGCTCGCCCAACAAAGCCAACACTGGTGCTGCGCACGGCTCGCCATTGGGTGAGAAAGAAGTGGCGGCCACCCGCGAGAAGCTAGGTTGGACCCACGCGCCTTTCGAGATCCCGAAAGATATCTATGCTGGGTGGAATGCAAGAGAGCGCGGCGCCAGGGTGCAGGGCGCCTGGAGCGAGGTATTCTCGAAATACAAAAAAAACTACCCGGCTGAAGCTGCCGAATTCGAGCGGCGCGTGAAGGGCGAGTTGCCCGCCCAGTGGCGCGATCACGCTGCTCAGTTGCTCGCCAAGACCAACGACAAGGCAGAGACTGTAGCCACGCGTAAGGCCTCGCAAAATACCTTGGAAACTCTTGGGCCGGTGCTCCCGGAACTCATGGGTGGTTCGGCCGATCTAGCGGCCTCCAATCTCACCTTGTGGGCAGGTTCCAAGGGTGTGATGAAGGAGGCTGGCGGCAACTATCTTTTCTATGGCGTACGCGAATTCGGCATGTGCGCCGTGATGAACGGCTTGGCGCTGCATGGGGGCTTCATACCCTACGGCGGTACCTTCCTGGTGTTCTCGGACTATGCGCGCAATGCGTTGCGCATGGCGGCGTTGATGGGGTTGCGAGGCATCTACGTGTTCACTCACGATTCGATCGGCTTGGGCGAGGATGGACCCACCCACCAGGCCGTGGAACATGCGGCGAGTTTGCGCTTGATTCCTAATATGGATGTCTGGCGTCCTTGCGATGCCACCGAAACGGCCGCCGCCTGGACGGCGGCGGTGGAACGGCGCAAGGGGCCTTCAGCATTATTGCTATCACGCCAGAATCTTCCCCATGTCGCTCGCGATAGTGCGCAGCTGAAGGGCATCCGCAAGGGTGCATACGTGCTGGCGGACGCGCAGACTCCCAAGGCCGTATTGATCGCGACGGGGTCCGAGGTTGCATTGGCGCTCGCCGCCCAGAAAGCCCTCGCCGCGGAAGGGGTGGCCGTGCGCGTGGTCTCCATGCCGTGCACTTCTGTATTCGATGCACAGGACGCCGCCTACAAAGCGGCGGTTCTCCCGGCTGGCTTGCCGCGCGTGGCCATTGAAGCAGGAGTCACCGACTACTGGCGTAAGTACGTGGGGCTCGAAGGGGCCGTGGTAGGCATGGACCGCTTCGGCGAATCCGCCCCAGCCTCGGACTTGTTCAAGTACTTTGGTTTTACCACCGAGAACGTGGTGGCGAAAACCAAGGGCGTCCTGCACGTCTAGATCCCATGCGCTTGCTCGCGGACATCGGGGGCACCAATGTCCGTTTGGCGCTATTGCCCGAGGGTAGCGGCACCCCCCAAGACGAACTCGTTCTTCAATGCGCGGGCTATCGCGGTTTGGAGGATGCGGTTGAGTATTACCTAGACCAGGTCCGAAGTCCGCCCATTACCGAGGCGGCCATGGACGTGGCCACCGCGGTTACTGGCGATCTCGTCAAGCTCACCAATAGCCCCTGGGCATTTTCCATTGAGCAAGCGCGCCGCCGTCTGAGGCTCAACCGTCTTCTCGTTCTCAACGACTTCACTGCCCTGGCGCTTTCGTTGCCGAAATTGCAGGCGGACGAGGTTCGCAAGGTGGGGCGCGGCGAGGGAGTACCTGGAAGGCCCATCGCATTGTTGGGAGCCGGTACGGGCTTGGGAGTATCCGCCCTCATTCCCCAGGGTGATCGCTGGATTCCCCTTGAAGGCGAAGGCGGGCACGTGGCGTTTAGCGCCATGAAGCGAGCGCGAAGACGATGTCTTGCGGGTGCTGCGCCAGCGCTACGGTCATGTGTCGGCGGAGCGGCTATTGAGCGGCCCGGGATTGTTGAACATCTACCTGGCGTTGTGCGAGCTCGCCCACGTCGTGCCGCGCAATTACTCGCCAGAGCAGATAAGCCAAACGGGGCTGCGAGGCGAAGATCCGCAATGCGCCGAAACACTGGAAATTTTCTGCGCGGGCTTGGGCACGGCTGCCGCCAATCTCGTCGTGTGCCTGGGTGCTCGTGCCGCCGCCTACATCGGCGGGGGCATCGTGCCTAAGTTGGGGGATTATTTCGATCGCTCCGCTTTCCGCTCGCGCTTCGAGCATAAAGGACGCTTCTCCAGCTATGTGGCGCAAGTCCCCACCTACGTGATCGTGGCGCAAACACCCGCGCTACGAGGGTTGGCCGTGGCGTTGGAGAATTCATGACGCACTGCGTCCGTTGAACGCTTCGCCTCCCGCGTACGCGCGGACGGTGTACCGCGCGGACATCGACGGGCTGCGCGCCATCGCTGTTCTGGGCGTGGTGTTCTATCACGTAGAGAGCCAATGGATCCCTGGTGGATTCACCGGAGTCGACGTGTTTTTCGTCATCTCCGGTTACCTCATCCACTCGCTGATTCTCGGCGCCATGCAGGCGGATGGTTTCAGCCTGGCGAATTTCTACGCAAGGCGCATCCGCAGGATCTTTCCCGCATTGGTTTTTGTTCTGCTCACCTGCTGGGCCGCGGGCTGGGTGTCGTTACTATCGGATGAATACAGCCAGCTTGGCAAACACATAGGCGCCAGCGCGGTATTCATCGCCAATTTCGTGCTCAACCGCGAAGCGGGCTATTTCGATACGGACGCGTTGCTAAAACCGCTGTTGCATCTGTGGTCGCTGAGTGTGGAAGAGCAGTTCTATCTCATTTTTCCGTTGATGCTCATGGCACTTGCGCGCTTGCGTGTCTCCTTCGGCCGGATCCTCCTTGCGCTCCTCGTACTCTCCTTCGTGACGTCTTGCTGGATGAGCCTCAACACCAAGACGGCGGCGTACTTCCTACCGTGGAGCCGGTTCTGGGAGTTGCTGGCCGGGGCGTTGTTGGCGCAGGGCGCGCACCACCTGAAACCCGGCGAGGATTTTCCCTCGCGATTGGCGCGCTTGAGCGGGTGGCATCGTCTGGGATATGCGCAATCGTGGTCCTTGCTGGGCGCGGTGTTGGTGGCTTGCGGCTTCTTTTTTGTCCAACGCCAAAGCGTTTTTCCTGGGCCATTCGCGTTACTTCCTGTCGCGGGAACCTGCCTACTCATTGCAGCCGGCCCGCGCGCGGGATTTAACCGCCGCCTCTTGTCCTGGCCGCCGCTCGTGGCCTTAGGTCTGGTGAGCTACGCATGGTATTTGTGGCATTACCCGCTCCTTGCCTTCTTGCGCATCACGGAACCACAGCCCCCAGCGGCGTGGCAGTTACTAAGCGCCGTGGGAGTAGCGTTGCTGCTCGCCGTGTTTTCCTACCGAATGCTCGAGCGACCCATCCGGCGCAATGCATCGGTACCTGTGCTTACAGGTTTGATCGCATCCATGGCGATTGCGGGTGCGCTGGGAAAATACACCAAGAATGTGCACGGCTTCGAAGACCGCCTTCCGCGCGCGCCACAGATCGCAACCATGACACCCGAAGAGCACGCCGCCAGCCGGAACGCCACCATGGCCATTCTCGGCGATAGTCATGCCAATCATTTTTCCGTGGGTCTGTATGCGTATGCGAAAAAGCACGGCGATGGCGTGCGCGTGTACTCCCATGGCGGTTGCGCTCCGCTCCACGGTGTCCGTAACGAGGGCGGGCCAGGCGGAACCTGCCAGGATTCGGTTACTCCAGCCATCGATGAAATCGCCGCGAACAGTGCCGTGCGCACCGTAGTGATCGCCTTCAATGGCACCGGATACATGAATAGCGCGCGGGGCGTGACCCTATCGCATCCGAATCTCCCCGCGGCGGACAACAACACCGTCTTGCGGGCGGGCCTGCATGCGACTCTGGCGAAGTTCGTGGAAGCGGGAAAATACGTGGTGATGCTCACCGATAATCCGCCGCTCAATTTTCATCCGCGCAACTGCCTCATGGCGCGCCCATTCTCGGCGCAGCCGGCCAAACCCACCTGTGCCGTTGAGCGAAGCTGGGTGGATAACGCCACCCAGTCATACCGGGACATTTTGTACAGTTCCGCGCGGGCGTTTCCTGGCGTGAAGATTTTCGATACCTACCCCATTCTGTGCGACGCGCTTTACTGCTACGCCAAGAAGGACGGACAACTGCTTTACGCGGATACCACCCACTTGACCCGCGAGGGCTCCCTACGCTTTGCTGGACAGTTTGATTTCCATCCAGGGCCGTGAGCGGCAAACTCGTGTGATACTTTTGCTTTCTAACAGGAACACAAAGGAAACGAGAATGCACCGGATCATGCTTTGGGCTCTAGTCTTTTGCCCGTTGTTGGGTCATGCCATGCAGAACGAGCCGCGCGATTTTCTCGGAATGGAGTGGGGCGCGCCCATCGAGACGTACCGCGCCAGTCTGAAGGTCATCACCGAAGATGAAAATTCGGGGTACTACCGGCGCGTATCGGACCGCCCCTATTTCGCCGGGATCGAAGTGCGCCGCATTAGCTACTACTTTCACAAGGGCCGCTTCGTTGCCGGCACGTTTCTTAGCGTGGGCACCAACGATTTCAACCGCATCGTCGCGCACCTCACGCAGCGCCATGGCCCGCCGCAAAGCGTGCACACGCGGCACCGTGTCTATGCCTGGGAAGGCGAGCACGCCGGGGTGACCATCTCCTGCGATATCACCATAAGCTGCTACACGGAGTTCTTCGATAAAGCTTTACGCTTGCAGGAACTGGAGGGGTCCGGAAAGCGTGAAGACGATTGACGCCGAGTGCGGGAGTAAAATTCGCGGCCACCATTTTCCCCCGTATCGGTACGTGATGCTCCCAATATGAATATGCCCGCTCCTTGCACCATTCCCTGCAATCTGTGCGGGTCGGTGGATGCCGAGCAGATTCGCACCAAGGACCGCCACGGCGCGCATCTGCGCTCGGTGATTTGCAGGCAGTGCGGATTGGTGTGGACGGATCCGCGGCCCGCACCCGAGCAAGTGCGCGAGTTTTATGCGCAGGAATACCGCCTGGGCTTCAAAGGCACTTACCAGCCCAAACCCAAGCACACCTACCGCTCGGGTAAAGTGGCCGTGGAACGTTACCAGCGGCTACGCAACGTCCTCAAGACGGGCATGCGTGTTCTGGACGTGGGCGCCGGAGGCGGCGAGGTGGTCTATGTTTTACGGGCCATGGGGTACGACGCCGCGGGCTTCGAGCCCAATGAGGGATATGCGCGTTACGCCGCCGAAGTTCTCGGGCTACCCGTGCGGCGAGGGTTCCACCAGGACTGCCCCGTGGAGCCGGCGTCGCAAGATGTGGTCACCATGTTCCATATGGTTGAACATCTGGAAAGCCCCTTCGATGCGCTACGAAACGTGCACGGCTGGCTGCGGCCCGAAGGGCTTATTGTCGTCGAGGTACCCAATGCCGAGGCCGTGTGCCAGCAACCCCACACCCAGTTTCATCGCGGTCATCTGTATCACTTCAATTTACCTGCCCTGGAGAAAACCGGCGAGCGCGCTGGCTTCACGGTGGTAAGCCGGTTTACTTCCGCGGATGGCGGCAACATCATGGTGGTTTGGCGCAAGACCCAGGTTTCCCCCGCTACCTCTTCTTCATGGGCGATTCCTGGCAACTACGCACGCGTTGCCGCTATCTTGCGTGGCCATACGACGTTGCGCCACGTCTTTAGCCGTTATCCATTTATCCGGCCGTTTCGCAAGCTTGCCTCGGGATTGGAAGAACAACGCCGTGTGCGGATGTACCGTTCGCCACGCGATATTTTGGACGCGGTGATCGCCGAGAACGCTAGATGATTACCTCCAAGGAGATCGGCGATCATTTGGCCGCGGTGATAGACCGTACGCGCCTTGAGCATGCGCCTTTCGATCATATGGCGCTGGAGGAAATTTTTCCTCCCGAGGCCTACGCGGAGTTATTGGCCATGCTTCCCCAGGATCATTACTACCGGGAACTCAAACACAGCGATGCCATCATGGCCGGCGGTCGTAGTGCCCGCCTACAGTTTCCCTTGCTGGCCGCCAATATCGACAGGCTGCCACCTGCCCAGCGTACATTCTGGAAGGAAATCGTCGCGGGTTTGAATGCGCCCAAGGTAGAGCAGGCGTGGCGGGCGAAGTTCAATCCGGTTCTGGAATCCATGACAGGCAGGGCCGGGGCCGCCATCAAATTCCAGCCCCACATCACGCTGTTTCGCGATCTGGGCGGCTATAAGATTTCCATCCACCCGGATTCGCCCCGCAAGGCCATAACGATTCAATACTACCTACCCGCCGATGAATCCCAAGTTCATCTTGGAACCGTATTCCACGACAAGGATGCCAGTGGAGGATTTCGCGAAGCGCGCGCCATGCGTTTCGCTCCGAACACCGGTTATTCATTCGCTGTTACCCCTAAGAGCTATCACAGCGTCAAGCCCATGAGCTCACAAGACAGGCCGCGCAACAGCCTCATGGTGATCATGAATTACGACCGCGGCCCCTTGATCGAAGGTTTCAAGGCGGGCCGCGCGCGCCTGCGTGCCTGGTATGACAAGCTCGGCGGGCGCAGTGCCGTGGAGGCAGGCGAAGGCAAGTACGAGCAAATGTGATGGCCGCCGGGGCCAGGGTTGCTTTGGACGCTAAGCCGGTTTTACCGAGGCTCTAATGGATCCCGGCCTGCTCGCGCAATATGTTTTCAACGGTTTGATGCTGGGGATGATCTACGCCCTGGTCGCTGTGGGCTTCACGCTTTTCTTCGGTGTCCTCGACGTCATCAAATTCTCCCACGGCGACGTACTCATGACGGGCGCCTTCAGCGGATATACGGTCTACATTGGCATGCAGGCGGCCGGAGTGCATTCGCCGCTGGTGCAACTCGGCGCGGTGCTCCTCATCCCCATGCTATTGATGGCCCTGCTGGGCGCGGTTCTGGGGAAGTATCTCGTGCTACCGCTGCGCGGTGCACCGCCGCTCAACGTGTTACTCATCACCTTGATGGCGGGTACAGGCCTGCGCGAGTTGGTCCGCACGCAATACCCGAACGGCTCGAACCCAAAGCCCTTTCCTAGCTTACTCCCCACGGAATCCGCCAACTTCGGGGCCTTTACCCTGCGCTACGACAGCGTTCTTCTTCTGGTGCTTGGCTTGGGCGCCATCGTGCTGGTGCAACTGGTGATGACGCGCAGCAAATTGGGGCTCGCCATTCGCGCCGTGGCCCAGGATGGCGAGACAGCGATGCTCATGGGCATCAACTTCGAGCGCACGGTGTTGGTCACTTTTTGCATCGGATCCGGGCTCGCGGCCCTGGCCGGCGTCACCAACGGCCTGTACTACAACGAGATCAATTTCGGCATGGGGCTGTTGCTCGGCGTGATCGGCTTCAGCGCCGCGGTCGTGGGCGGCTTGGGAAACATTTATGGCGCCATTCTCGGCGGTTTTCTCTTCGCCGCGCTGCAAACGGCTGGTGTCGTACTTCTGCCCGTGGCGAGCGCCTACAAGGATGTTTTTGCTTTCGCCGTCATCATTCTCATCATGGCATGGAAACCCACCGGGCTCATCGCCGAGCGCAGCGCGGAGCGCGTATGAGCCCCGCGCATCCTAATAGGGTTATCGCGGTTGTTGCGATCGCAAGCTTCGCCGGGCTCGGCTACTTGATGCTTGCGGTGGAACAGCAATGGGCGGTGGCTGCGGTGGTGCTCGCCGCGGTCCTCGTCCTCGTCGCGGCTGGACGGTTGGGAGTTCTTCAGACGCTGGAGGCCACCCATGCCGCCCGCCCCTCGCAAGTGAATGCCCTGGTCGTAGCGGGGGCGCTTGCCTTGATGGCGGCGTTTCATGGAGACCATTTCGCGCTGCTCATGCTGGTAAAGGTGATGCTGTTCTGCATCGCCTGCCTGGGCCTCAACGTCCAGTTCGGCTACGCCGGCGTGGTGAATTTCGCGGGTGCGGCTTTCTTTGGAGTGGGCGCTTACGCCACCGCGGTCCTCTCGCAGCACACGGCCGTCCCTCCCCTGCTGATTTTGTTACTCGGGGGCGCGATGGCCGCGCTCACCGGGACGGTGCTTACGTTGCCCATGCTGCGTACACGCGGGCACTACGCAGCCCTGATTACGATCGCCTTCGGCATATTGTTCAAGACTTTCTTGGAGGTCAACGATCTCTTGGGCGGCCCGCAAGGCTTGAAATTACCGGGATTGCGTATCGCGGGCTATGCTTTCAATGACAACATCGAGTACGGCGAAGCCGGAGAGATTTCCTTCTACTTCAACTACGCGCTGCTGGCGCTGGCGATCTTGGTCGTTGCCTTCTGCGTGGTAAAGCGCCTGGAGCGCTCCTGGATTGGGGTGTACTTGGATGCGGTGCGCATCGACGAAACCGCCGCATCGGTGTTCGGGGTGGGGGTGGGGCGGTGGAAGGTGCTGGCTTTCGCTTTCGGAAATTTCTTCGCGGGTCTGGCGGGTTCCCTCTATGCAATGATGACAGGATTCATCGCGCCCGCGGACTTCACGTTTAGCGATTCGCTGATTCTGGTTTCCATCGTCATCCTGGGCGGCCTGGGCAATCCGTGGAGCATCATTCCGGCGGCGGCGCTGGTCATCGTACTGCCGGAAAAACTCCAGGTCATCCAGGAATACCGCATCTTGTTATTCTCGGTCCTGGTGGTGCTCATTCTGCGCTTTCGCCCAGATGGCTTGATACCGCGGCGTCTACGCGTGTTCGCGCCGGGGAAATTAGCATGAGCCTGCTTGCTTGCCGCCATCTCACGGTGCGCTTTGGCGGTTTGACGGCGCTGAACAAGTTCAGCTTGTCCGTGGATGCAGGCGAGATCCTGGGCCTCATCGGCCCCAACGGCTCGGGCAAGACCACCTTCTTCAATGCGCTCACGGCGCTCTATCCCCTGGCTGGCGGCGAGGTGGAGTTCGCTGGGGAGTCGCTCACCGCCCGTACCCCGCAACAAATCTACGGGGCGGGCATTACGCGCACCTTTCAGCGTTCGCGTTTGTGTCTTTCGCTATCGGTGTTCGACAATCTGATGATCGGCAATCACCGCAATTTACGGCGCGGCTTCCTGTTCAATCTGTTTCAACGCCGCGCCCTGGCGGCGCAAATAGAAGCAAACATCGAAGCCGCCCGGGTGTTGCTGCGGTCCTTTAACGACAAGTTGCCCGAACGTCTATTCGGCGCGGCCGGTTCCCTGGGGATGATCGACCGGCGCCGCGTGGAAGTGTGCCGTGCACTCATCAGCCGGCCGAGACTTCTACTTCTCGATGAACCCTCGGCGGGCATGACGCACGAAGAAACACGCGAGTTGATGGATGACATCCTCTTGGTGCGCGAAACCACGCCAGGGCTCGCGATCATCCTCATCGAACACGAGATGGGGGTCATTGGACGCGTTACCCAACGCTGCGTCGTGCTCAATTTCGGAGAGAAACTCTGCGAGGGCACCTATGCACAAGTGGCGGCGGATCCGACCGTGCAGCAGGCCTACCTCGGAGCGGATTGACCATGGCCGCACTACTTGTCTTGGAAAATGTATTTGCCGGTTACGATCAGGCCGATGTCTTGTCCGGGGTTTCCCTGAGCGCGGAAGAAGGCCGTATCACCTGCATCCTGGGCTCCAACGGAGCGGGGAAAAGCACGCTGATTCGGGTCATTCTTGGATTGACGCCGGCTCGCGAAGGGCGGGTGATACTGAACGGCAAGGATATCGGAGAGACCCCCACTCACGCGATCATTGCCAGTGGCGTGGCTTGTATCCCAGAGGGCCGGCGAGTATTCCCCAAGATGACCATCGAGGAGAACTTGCGCGCGGGAGCCTACCTGGAAGCAAGCGCTCCATTGGTTGCCCAGCGTTTGCGCAAGGTCTTCGACATCTTTCCGCGTTTGCAAGAACGCCAGCACCAATTGGCCGGAACCCTCTCCGGTGGCGAGCAGGCCATGCTTTCCATCGGCCGGGGTCTGATGTCCCAACCCAAGCTATTGTTGATCGACGAACCCTCGCTCGGGCTCTCGCCGCTCTTGGTGAAGGAGAATTTCTTCGTCATTCAGCGCATCAATCGGATGGGCGTGACCGTCTTGCTGGTGGAGCAAAATGTCCGTCAGACCTTGGCCATTGCTCATTACGGATATGTGCTGGCGCAGGGGCGCGTCGCGGCATCTGGAAGCGCGGAACAACTCCAGGCGAAAGATGAAGTGCGGCAGGCTTATTTTGGCGCGCGGGGACACGAGGAGATTTCATGAATAACCGGTTCGATGCACTGGCACTCACGCGAGAAATCGTGGAGATGAACACCATCAATCCCCCAGGCAAGGAAGACGACTGCGCCAGACATCTGGGGACCATATTGGAAGCGGCGGGATTTAGTGTTCGATACCACCGAATCGGCGAGGGACGCTCCAATCTTGTCGCTCGGATAGGTAACGGCGCGGGTGCTCCGCTGTGTTTTACGGGTCACATCGATACGGTCCCGCTGGGTGCGGCGAAATGGAAGAAAGATCCCTTCGCCGGAGAGACAGACAGCGGACGATTGTTCGGCCGCGGCAGCAGCGACATGAAGTCGGGGGTGGCGGCTTTTGTCGTGGCGGCCGCGAAATTGGCGCCCCATCTTCGCGCCACGCCGGGTTTGATCCTAATCATCACGGCGGCCGAGGAGACTGGATGCGAAGGAGCGTTCAAGTTGGTCACGGACGAGCATCTTGGCGTGGCGGGTGCCATCGTGGTGGCCGAGCCCACTAGCAACTACCCGTTCGTTGGCCACAAGGGCGCCTTCTGGTTGCGCGCGACAGCGCAGGGCGTGACGGCCCACGGTTCCATGCCGGAACGTGGCGTGAACGCCGTGTATAAAGCGGCGCGCGCGGTCACGGCCTTGGAGAATTTTCGTTTCAACACGCCTCCCCATGATCTGATGGGGCAATCGACGCTGAACGTCGGAAGCTTCCACGGGGGTCTCAATATCAATTCGGTGCCCGATGAGGCCAGCGTGGCCATCGATATACGAACGGTTCCGGGGACTCTTCATGCGGAGCTTCTCCGGCAACTCACCGGGCAATTGGGGCGTGACGTTTCGTTGGAAGTCATGATGGATCTGGAGAGCATCTACACGCCTCCCGAGCACGAATGGGTGCAGTCCGTCTACGACATCATGCAACCCATCTTGGGCGAACGCCCGCGGCCGCGCACGGCCACCTACTTCACTGACGCCGCCGCCTTGACCCCGGCACTAGGCGGCCCGCCCACCTTGATTCTCGGTCCCGGCGAGCCGCAGATGGCTCACCAAACAGATGAATACTGCGTCATGGAGCGCGTGCATCAAGCCACGGCGGTGTTCGAGAGCATCATCGAAGGATGGTGCAAGCTGTGACGGCCAGCGATATCGCGGACAAGATTTCGCGGATATTCGATGGTGCCGAATACGAAACCGTAAGCGGCGCAAAGGCTTTGTGCGGACAGGGCCGCTTGAATGGCCAGCCACTTCTTTTCTTTGCTACCGATCCTGGCCATGCACGCGGCGCCATCGGTGTGGCGGATGGGAAAGCGCTGTCGTGGGTCATCGGGCAAGCACGCGGGCGGCGCGTGCCGATGGTTTGGTTGCTCGATTGTTCGGGGGCGAAGGTGGATGAGGGTCTACCTGCTCTCGCCGCGTTTCGGCGGTTCTACCGGGAAGCTTTGCTTGCGAAGGCGGAGGACATTCCTATTCTCGCCGTGCTGGGGCGGGGCTGCTATGGAGGGGCGAGTCTGTTGGCCATGTTGGCCGGCCATCGCATCTACTCACCGGTCACGCGATTGTCCACGTCCGGTCCCGCCATCATCGAAGGGGTGGAAGGCCGCGACGTGTTCGATTCCACCGATCATGCGAGCGTGTCCGCATTGCTGGGTGCGAGCGCCCGTCTGCAATCCGACCAGCACGCGCAGATGCACGACGACCCAAGAATGGCCATGGGGCGCTGGCTTGCGGACTTGAAGCCCCCCAATGACTGGCGGTCCGCGCACGTTATGTTGGGGGCGCGATTAGGCGTGGCGCCGGACGCACCGGATTCCCGGTACAAACTGCAAGCATTACTTCCGCCGTCGTACACCCCGGCCCAGCGCGGAAATATCGTATTGTCCTTGCCGGCACCGGCCTCGCGTAAAGCGGTGTTTTGCGGTTTCCTCACGGGTGGCGATTTCGGTGCGGCCGACGCTTGGCAGCTTGCGGGTATTCTGCAAGAGGTAGCGCAGTCGCACCCAGGCAGTCCCGTCATACTGCTCCTGGACGCCAGTGGCCACGCCGCGAAAATTGCCGACGAGAAAGCGATTCTCGCCGAGTACCTCGTACACCTTTCCGTAGCCATTAGCGGTCTCGCGGCACGGGGACACAAAACCGTTCTGTGGATTACGGGGGGTGCTTCGGGCGCCGTCTATGTGGTATTCGCCGCCGCCGTGGAGCGAGTATCGGTGTTGTCCAGCGCGCGCGTGGAAGTTCTGGGTTCGGCCGCCGTGGACAGCATTCTCGGCAGAGCAGTGGACGGGGCCTCTTCCGTGGGCGAGTTGATCGACCTTGGAATCGCGGAAGGCGTACTGGACTCTCGTTTGGAAGAATACTCATCATCATGAGCGACAATTTTTTCTCTTTGATTGAGGCCGCGCACCGCGGCCATCCTGACCGCGTAATCATCGAAACGCAGGAAGGTATCCAATACCGGGGCCACGATTTGTTGGCGGGCAGCGGGCGCTACGCTGCCCTGTTAGCCCAGCTTGGGGCCGGGCGCGGTGACCGTGTGGTCGTGCAAGCGGACAAATCAGTGCAATCGCTGCTCTTCTATCTTGCGTGCCTGCGTTTGGGCGTGATCTACGTCCCGCTCAACACAGCCTACCGGCGCGCGGAGTTGGAGCATTTCCTTGGCGATGCGCAACCAAAACTGGTGATCTGCTCGCCGCACTCGAAAGCGGAAATCGAATCCTTGGCGGACACCAAGGTATTGACGCTGGACGAAGAGGGCGCGGGATCCTTGCAGGAGGCCTTGGTTGGCGTTAACAGCGAAGCGCCGGCCGCGGCAGTGGCGGCGGACGATATCGCGGTGATCATCTACACCTCCGGAACGACGGGCCGCTCCAAGGGTGCCATGATCACGCACCGCAACTTGTCGTCCAACACTCGTGTTCTCGTGGATTACTGGGCTTTCAGCCGCCGCGATGTGCTGGTGCATGCGTTACCCATTTTCCATATCCACGGCTTATTCGTGGCCAACCACACGGCGCTGGTTTCGGGCGCCAAGATTCTCTGGCACCGTAAGTTCGATCCCAAAGCCGTCCTCGCGGCCCTGCCCAATGCGAGTGTATTGATGGGCGTTCCCACTTTCTATACGCGGCTGTTGGCCGAGCCCGGCTTCGGCCGCGAGGCCGTGCGCAACATGCGGCTCTTCATCTCGGGCTCCGCTCCTTTGTTATTGGATACTTTCTCGGAATTCGAAGCACGCACCGGCCATCGTATTCTCGAGCGATACGGCATGTCGGAAGCCGGAATGATCACTTCCAATCCATTGCAAGGTATTCGCGCGGGCGGAACCGTTGGATTGCCTTTGCCCGGGAATGAAGTGCGAGTTGCAGGTGAGAACGATCATCCCGTGAGACGCGGCGAGGCGGGTGCGATACAGATCAAAGGCGACAACGTATTCGCAGGCTATTGGAGGATGCCGGAGAAGACCAAGGAAGAGTTCATCGCCGATGGATGGTTTAAGACAGGCGATGTCGGGATGTTTGACGAGCAAGGCTATTTGTCCATCGTGGGCCGCGCCAAGGACCTCATCATCAGCGGGGGATACAACGTGTATCCGAAGGAGGTCGAACTGGTGCTCGATGCATTACCGGGAGTTTTGGAGAGCGCGGTAATCGGCGTCCCTCATCCCGATTTTGGAGAGGCAGTTACCGCGGTTCTGGTATTGCAGAAAGAGGCACGGCTAACGGAGCGAGAGGTCATTGCGCAGGTCAAGGCACAGCTTGCCAGTTACAAAACGCCAAAGCGGATTCACATCGTTGAAGACCTGCCGCGCAATGCCATGGGCAAGGTGCAGAAGAACATTCTTCGCGAGAAGTTCTCGAAAATTTTGTAATAGAAAACCTGTTCCTTTAGGCGTAGTTCGTGCGTTTGGTATGCGCCAACGCGCCGGCACGGCGATTGCCATGGTTACACCAAGCGAATGTTATTGAAGGGCTTGATTCAAAGGCGTCCGGCTCGCAGGAGCCGCCGCATGGGAGGCTGGTGGACCGGCCTACGGTTTCGCTGGCAGTTTATGGACAAACTCCCCATGGTCGTTGTTGGCGTCCTCGTCTTGTGCTTTGGCGCCCTCGCCTTATTCACGCGGTCCGTCGTGACCGAGGAGTCACATAAGCGCGATATGGCCTGCCTCGCACTCAATGTGTACCACGAGGCGCGCGGAGAGCCACTGGTTGGCCAATATGCCGTCGCGGAGGTCACGATGAACCGCGTGAACTCCGGCCGGTTCGCGGATACCGTATGCGAAGTCGTCTATGAAAAGAATTGGGATCCGCTGCGCGAACGTTACGTGGGGGCTTTCTCGTGGACTGAATTCGACAGCGTGCCCCGGCCCGAAGGCGAGGCATGGCGGCAATCCACCATGATCGCCGAAACCATGTACCACGGGAAGGTGCCGCCGATGCTCAAGGGCGCGCTGCACTATCATGCGGTCTACATCAAGCCAAGTTGGGCAAAGGGCAAGCGCCCCATCGCTCGTATCGGCAAACACGTCTTCTACCGGTAGAAACAATCGAGCCAGAAGCGGCGCGCCCTAAGTGGTGAAGATAACGGGTCCGTTTATCCGCGCTTCTCGAAGACCCGTTCCAGATGCTCCATATCGTTGACTACGCGCCAGTCGGTCGCGCCAGCGGTGCGCGCCTTGCGCTCCCAGCGCTCGATACGTTCGAGATAGCGGCGCGGGTCCATGTTGTCGGCGGAGAGCTTGGTTACGTTGAGAGCCACCAGACCGATGCCATTGAGCTTGATGGGGAAATCGCGCACCGTCTGTTGGTCGAGATCCTCTTGCATATCGGAGAAGATCACGATGGTTTTTCGCCTGGCGCCAGCCTCGTTCAAAAATTCCGCGGCTTGCAAGACACCCCCGGTGATGTCCGTGTATCGGCTGCCTTGATTACCAGAGGTTGCCTTGGAAAATTTCGCGATCTGCTCGCTAAACGCTTTCTTCTGCGCGTTGGCTTGCAGGGGATCCTTGCTTAGGCTGACCTTCGCCACGATGTCTTTCTCGCTGAAGCTCCGGCTCTTCACCCTGCCCACGGCGAATGTGTCGCCCGGGTTCAAGTTGCCCAGGATGTACCGAATCACAAGCTCAGCCTTGCCCACTTCCTTCGCGTAAGTCCCCGACGTGTCAACCAGCATATAGATGGCTTGGCTGTGGCTGGCTTGCGGGCCGCAGCCCGCGGCGAACCAGGCAAGCGCCGCAACGAGCATGAATGACCACGTGCTCTTCTTCATGCCGCCCCCTGGCCGCTCGCCTTGTCCAACTCGGGTGTGTGATCCCAGGCCTTCGCGACCCAGCGCTCCACGGCGAGCGGGGCGAAAATGCATACGTCGTAGGCCACCACGAGTATCTTGCCCGCCTCTCTCACCAGACTCGCGGCGACACGAAGCGAGATGGCCCCGCCGCGCACCGCCATGACCAGTAGGGCTCCCAGCACGATCCGGCCTGTATTCACGAAGTGCTCCAAGGGTATCGCCACGAAGGCCAGGGCGAAGGGCAAGGTAAATCCCAGAACCATTTGTCCGAAGGTTGGGATGCGCGTTACCCATCCGGAACTCGCCGCGGCGGTGGTGGCGTCCGCGAGGGATTGCTTGAGGGCAACGTCGGAGGCGATGATCGTATCGCGCATAATGGCCAGCGCTACTTCAAAACCCGCAAGCACCAGCAGAATGCTCAGCGATGCCCACATCATGCGGCGGCGCATTTTCTCGGTGAGATTGCCCAAGGGAAACAGATTCGTAAAGCGCATGGTTTCCATCAGGAACAAACCCATCAATGTCTCGAACAAGATGATGACCATGGAAGAGACCTGGGCGGCCGATAGCGTTTCCGTGATGTAGTCGCCGCCGCCCACCATCGCCGACATGGGAAGCGAGATCAGCTTATAGTTGACGTAAGCACCCCCGATGGCTACTAGCATGACCGGGCAGGAGATGAAGAATTGTGCCGAGGCCGAAGCGGTTAGCGAATCCTCGGTTTTGGCGCCCCGAGAAAAAATTCCTTCGGGCTTTTGCACGGTCGAATCGATTTTCACCGCGCTTTGGTGCAGGCCGGTAATGCCGCGTTCGACCTGGCTCATGGTCTGGCCGAGGGAGCGCCAAGACGGCAATGCTCGTTTTAGCAGGCCATGACGTTCCTGATAACCGGCGCGATACTCGGCGACCACGCGGTTGTATATTTTGTCCAGGGGGTCGCGAATGGCCGCCAGAATGTCTTCCACGACGCCGTCGCCCGTCGCCTTGATGGCCGCGATCGCTTGTATCGCCGTCACCCACTCCGGCGGCGGAGGCGGCACTTCGCCGCTCTTCTTGTAATCCTCCTCGATGCGCGTGATCTCATCCATGATCTTTCTTTGCAGCGCCGGGTAACCCTCAAGATCCCGTTGCACCAGGAGGGTCACGCGCTCGAATTCACGGTCGATGACCAGCTTCGCTTCACGCCCTCCGTGAGCGAATAGCACCTCGCGGTTTCGCGTACGCAGGCGGTTGGCAACATCGAACAACCAACGCGATGCCAGTCTGAGGGGGTTCTCGAAGGCGCGGAATAGACGGCGCACCAATGCGTGGACCGGATGGCGTGCCGCATACATGAATGGCATCGCAATGACGAGTAGGACCAGTAGAGAAGGTAATGGCCTGTCGGGCCAGATCAACAACGAATTCAAGAGTGTCATGCTTGCTCCCTCCTGCGACATACCGGCGGGTGCCGGTCTTGGGCCTGGGGTAGATGACGCAATGGGCGGGCCAGAGAGTTTGCCGCTGCGCGGCCGTGCAACGGCGGCTCCTTACGCATCTAGTGTCTTGTCCCGTTGGGAAAATATCGCTAGACTCAAGAACGTAAACAGGCGCCTGCAAGCCGCTTTGTGAGTGAAGAGCCTGCCGTGTACCGAGGAGGGGCGATATTCCTCCCAGCAGGCGCTACCCGGGTTCGCGGTGCGGTTCCTTGTCTTCAATACCGAGATCTTGAATCTTGCGGGTTAGGGTGTTGCGTCCCACGCCCAGGAGGTGGGATGCCTCGATGCGCCGCCCGCCCGTGTGGGCGAGTGCCTTGAGGATGAGAGTGCGTTCGAATTGTCGTGTCATGTCGTGCATGAGATTATGTTCGCCGCGGTGCAATGCGCTTTCCGCCTCCTTCTCCAACGCGCTCACCCAGTTGTCCGAGTGCGCACTACGCTGCCCTGCGCGAAATTCCGGGGGCATATCGGCAATGTCCACATTGACCCCGGGCGCCATGACGGTCAGCCAATGACAGAGATTTTCCAACTGCCGAACATTGCCCGGTAAGTCATGAGCGCCCAGGCACTTCATCGCGGCTTCGGATAATCGTTTGGGTTCCACGCCGATATCCTTCGCACTCTTGGCAAGGAAGTGACGAGCCAGCAGAGGAATATCCTCGGGGCGTTCACGCAGCGCCGGGATGCGGATTCGGATCACATTCAGGCGGTGAAACAAATCCTCGCGGAATAACCCTTGGCGTACCCGTTGTTCGAGATCCTGGTGCGTGGCCGCGATGATTCGCACGCTGGCGCGGATGGACTGATGGCCCCCCACGCGGTAGAAATTCCCATCGGAGAGCACGCGCAAGAGGCGGGTTTGCAGCTCCGCGGGCATGTCGCCGATTTCATCGAGGAACAACGTGCCGCCCTCGGCTTGCTCGAAGCGCCCGCGGCGCATGTTCTGCGCGCCCGTGAAGGCGCCACGCTCGTGGCCGAAGAGTTCGGACTCCAGTAAGTCCTTGGGAATGGCGGCGGTGTTGATGGCGATGAAGGGTTTTTCCTTGCGCGGGCTATGTTCGTGCAAGGCGCGCGCGACGAGTTCTTTTCCGGTTCCGGAATCGCCATTGATCAATACGGTGGCGTGGGACTGCGAAAGCCTGCCGATGGCGCGAAACACCTCTTGCATGCTGGCCGCTTGGCCGAGAATATTGGTCTCGGCATCGCTCACATCGGCGCCGTGTTCCTGGCGCATGCTTTCCTCAATGGCCCGGCGTATGAGGGCCACCGCGTGATCGACATCGAAGGGCTTGGGCAGGTATTCGAAGGCGCCTCCCTGAAAGGCGGCCACCGCGCTATCCAGATCGGAGTAGGCCGTCATGATGATGACGGGAAGCGCGGGATATTGCTCCTTGGCCTTTTGCAGGAGTTCGAGCCCGGAGCCACCGGGCATTCGGATGTCGCTTACGATCACTTGAGGCTGCGTTTGGGCCAGTGCGCTGAGCGCTTCGCGCGCGGAAGAGAAAAGCCGGAAATCGATATCCTCGCGCTGAAGGGTTTTTTCGAACACCCAACGGATGGAACGATCATCGTCCACGATCCAAACTGGTTTCATGATTATCTATCCCGGTGCAGGTTTCGCGGTTGCCAAGGTGATGTCGGGAACGGGTTCGCTGGCATGAAAAGGCAGCAGCAAAGTAAAGCAAGTGCGACCCGGTTCGCTCTCGACTTCGATAATGCCATGGTGCTGCTGTATGTAGTTCTGCGCGATGGTGAGGCCCAGGCCCGTGCCATCTTCACGCCCGGAAAATAGGGGATGAAAAACCTTGTCCTGGATGTCCTTGGCGATGCCAGGTCCGTTGTCGGTGATCTGGATCATGGCGGCGATACGGTGCAGGCGGCGCGCCATGGTGACTTGCCGCGCGACGCGAGTGCGGATAACGATCTCGCCCTTGCCGTGCAAGGCCTGCGCGGCGTTACGGGTAACGTTGAGGACGGCTTGGATGATTTGCTCCTGGTCCGCCATGAGTGGCGGCAAACTCACATCGTAGTCGCGCCGGATACGCAGGCCGTTGGGGTACTCGGCGGTCAGCAGGCTGCGTACTCGCTCCAGGGCCTCGTGGATATTCATCGGGGCTGGTTTAGGCCGCCGGTTGGCAAGCAACCGGTCCATGAGGGTTTGCAGGCGGTCGGCTTCCTTCATGATGACTTGCGTGTATTCGTGCAGGTCGGCGCGGTCCAATTCGCGTTCTAGAAGTTGGGCTGCTCCGCGGATACCTCCCAGGGGATTCTTGATTTCGTGGGCGAGGTTTCGCAGCAGCGCCCGGTTGGCTTCGGACTGGTCAAGCATTCGTTCGTCCCGGGCCATGCGCAATTGCTGGTGGAGTTCGACGAATTCCAGCACGAAACCGGAGAAGCCGCCGGTGTCCAGGGGAGACGCCGTGCACGACACCTCGACCTTCGGCTGGCCTGCCGGCGTCACGGTCAGGCCATGCAAAGTGAAGCTGGCGGACCGTACCTGTGCCTGTTCCACGAGGCCCTCCAGATCCGGGCTTTCCGGGAATGCGTCAGCGAGAGGAACATCGAGCACGTGGCGCTGGCTAATCTTGAAAAGATTCTCCGCGGCGGGATTGACGTAGGCGATGCGATGCTCGGCGTTCAACGCCACCACCGCAGTGGCTAGCGCCTCCAGGCCGCCCGTGGCAAACGTAGCGCGAGAGGTAGCGTGCAATGTTGCATGGGACCGGTCAGTCATCGTTAACACCTAAGCCACTCCTACACTCGTGCTCGATGATGCCGGCGGGCGCTCATCGAAGGTTGTTGATTTCCTTATTAAGCGAATCGATATTGCGTTGATGCTGCTCGACTCTGTCCTGATAGGGCTTGAGCCGGTCGAGTACGCGCTGATAATTTCGCTCGTCACCGCTTCGGGCGGCCTCCTGCTCCGCGAGGGCTTGCCGCGCCTCGTCCAGGAGCTGGCGTTCCCGGGCTAATTCATCCTGCAAGATTCCTAGCCGGTCATTGTCGCGGCGTGCTTGCGTGGAGCTGTCCACCTTGGGTTTTGGCGCGGATTCCACCGAGCGCTCCTCGCGCTTGGGGGATTCCGCGGTGGCGGGCGGCGGGGCCGCGGTCTTGAAGCACACGACTTTCTTCGCGTTCTTGAGGGGTACCGTCGAGTAGACGGTTCTTCCGTCCTCGTCGACGTACCTGCAAATGTCCGCTGCCGGCGCGAAGGACCAGCTAACACTTAACAACACTGTCACGATAAATTTCTTTCCGCCGAGCATGAGCTTTCCTTGGATGGTTCCAGACCTTTATTAACGACTCAATGGGCTCACGGATACAACAATTCAGCCTCGAAGGAGCGAGGCCCTGGGCCTCGCTCCTTGGCGCGTTTATAGGCTGTAATACATGTCGAACTCGACGGGGTGCGTGGTCATGCGAAAACGCGTAACCTCCTCCATCTTGAGGGCTATGTAGGCATCGATCATTTCGTTGGTGAATACGCCGCCGCGGGTCAAGAACTCGCGGTCGCGATCCAGATAATCCAATGCCATGTCCAGAGACGAGCACACGTTGGGAACCTTCTTGGCTTCCTCCGGCGGCAAGTCGTAGAGGTTCTTGTCGATGGGGTCACCGGGGTGGATCTTGTTTTGAACGCCATCCAGGCCCGCCATCATCATCGCGGCAAACGCGAGGTAAGGATTGGCGGTTGGGTCGGGGAACCGAACTTCGATGCGTCGCGCCTTGGGACTGGACACGAAGGGAATGCGGATGGAGGCTGAGCGGTTGCGAGCCGAATAAGCCAAGTTAATGGGGGCCTCGAAACCGGGAACCAAACGCTTGTAGGAGTTCGTGCCGGGGTTCGTGATGGCGTTTAGTGCGCGCGCATGCTTGATGATTCCCCCGATGTAGTACAGCGCGAACTCGGAGAGCCCCGAGTAGCCGTTACCCGCGAACAGGTTCTGCCCGCCCTTCCAGATGGATTGGTGAACGTGCATCCCCGAGCCGTTGTCGCCGACGATGGGCTTGGGCATGAAGGTGGCGGTCTTGCCATAGGAGTGAGCCACCATTTGGACGGTGTACTTCAAGATTTGCATCCAGTCGGCGCGCTGGACCAGAGGTGCGTACTTGGTGCCGATCTCGCATTGCCCAGGGGCCGCCACTTCGTGATGATGCACTTCGACTTCCACGCCTTGCTCTTCCAACGCCATGCACATGGCGGAGCGGATGTCTTGCAGGGAGTCCACGGGTGCCACGGGGAAATACCCGCCCTTGACCGGAGGGCGGTGGCCCTTGTTCCCGCCTTCGATCTCTTCGCCCGTCATCCAGGGCGCTTCTTCGGAGATCACCTTGACGAAGCAGCCGGACATGTCCACGCCCCAACGTACGGAATCGAAAACAAAAAACTCGGGCTCGGGGCCAAAGTAGGCAGTGTCGCCCAGGCCGGTGGCCTTCAAATAGGCTTCAGCTTTCTTGCCGATGGACCGCGGATCGCGGTCATAGGGCTTGCCGTCGGCGGGTTCCAGAACATCGCAGGACAGCACCAAAGTTGGCTCATCGGTGAACGGATCCATGCGGACGCTACTGGGATCGGGCATGAGCAGCATGTCGGAAGCCTGTATTCCCTTCCACCCCGCGATGGAGGAGCCATCGAAGGCGTGACCGTCTTCGAACTTCTCCATTCCGAAGGCCTTAACGGGTACGGACACGTGTTGTTCCTTCCCGCGGGTATCGGTAAAACGAAAGTCAACGAACTTCACTTCGTTGTCTTTGATCATATTGAGTACATCTGCCGCCGTAGTCATTTCATGAATCTCCCGGTTGTTGTGATAGCGTGCTCGAAGCAGGAAAACGGGCCATTGTGGCGCAGGTATCATGCCGACCGATGAGTCGGCATGATAGCGATATAAATCATGTAGTTATTATCGCTTGCCTCGCTTAGTGCGCGCTTGATTGGTGCGTCCGGATATGGAGCCAGTCCATTATGGTGCGGCGGGGATATTCGTGCAATCCCAGTTCCGCTCGGGAGCAGAGGGGATTAGCATCGCAGGAAGAAATAAGGAGGGGGTGCGGTATGGCAACAATCGAGGAGATTCTCAAGCGGTCGCGTCAAAGGGCTGAAGAACACAACCTTACGTACGAGGGCGCGCTATTGCCCTCGGAGGCGTTCGAGTTACTACAGGAGCGGGAGGATGCGGTGCTTATCGATGTGCGCACCCGCGCGGAGTGCGATTACGTTGGCCGCATACCAGGTAGCATCCAGATCGAGTGGCAGACCTATCCTGGAGGCGTCTCCAATCCCCGGTTTCTGGAGCAACTTCAACAAGCGGTACCCAAAACCTCGGCCGCCTTATTCATCTGCCGTAGTGGCGCCCGCTCGCATGCCGCCGCTGCCGCCGCCAAAAGCGCGGGTTACGTGGAGTGCTTCAATGTCTTGGAGGGATTCGAGGGCGATAAGGATCACCAGGGACACCGGAATTCGGTAGGGGGATGGCGCTTCGCGGGACTGCCCTGGATACAGTCTTAGATGCCGTGAGTGGGCGCTAACTGTTTGTCCAACTTAGTGTGGGCCCCAGTCCACCCATCCAGTATATGCACTTACTAACACGGCGATTCCGAAGGCGATCCGGTACCAGGCAAAGGGTTTGAAGTCGTGGTTCGCCACGTACCGGATGAGCCAGCGTATGCAGAGGTAGGCGGACAGAAAGGAGGAAATGAGGCCTACTGCAAACATCGGAAGATCGCTTATGTGGAGAATATCCTGGTGCTTATAGAGATCGTAGGCACCAGCCGCGATCAAGGTCGGCACCGCCAGGAAGAACGAAAACTCCGTCGCGGCTCGGCGCGACAGCCCAAACAACATGCCGCCGATGATGGTTGCGCCGGATCGCGATGTTCCGGGAATAAGGGCGAAGCATTGGGCGAAACCCACCTTCAGGGCGTCCACCCACGTCATGTGGTCCACGGTATCGATTCGTATCGCGCGATTCTTGCCTTCCACCCACAGGATGATGAAAGCGCCGGCGATGAACGCGATGGCTACCGGCACGGGAGCGAATAAATACCCCTTGATGATCTTTCCCAGCAGGAGCCCCAGGACCCCCGCCGGTATGAAAGCGACGAGAACATTCAGCGCAAAGCGCTGGGCGGCTGGCCGCGAGGTAAGACCCCTTAGCACCGTTGCAAAGCGTGCTCTGTATTCCCAAACCACCGCGAGCATGGCGCCCGTTTGAATCGCCAGCTCAAAGACTTTGCCCTTGGCGTCGTTGAAGTCCAGCAACGCCCCGGCCAAGATCAAATGGCCCGTACTGGAGACGGGTAGAAATTCCGTGAGCCCTTCAACAATACCGAGGACGAGCGCTTTGAATAGGATAAGAAAATCCACGAAGGATGGGTCTGTGCCGGAGCTGAGGACTACGTATTTACGGCAGAGTTAGGCCTTTCGGTATATCTCAGCCCCGCTCTTGACAAACTCCACCGCCTTTTCTCGCATACCGGCTGTTAGTGCTTCCTTATCGCTGATGCCTTGCTTCTCCGCGTAGTCCCGCACGTCCTGGGTGATCTTCATGGAACAAAAGTGGGGGCCGCACATGGAGCAGAAGTGAGCGAGCTTGGCGCCGTGCTGGGGAAGCGTCTCGTCATGGAAATCCTTCGCCGTGTCCGGATCGAGCCCCAAGTTGAACTGATCTTCCCAGCGAAATTCGAAGCGCGCCTTGGACAGCGCGTTGTCGCGAATCTGGGCGCCTGGGTGGCCTTTGGCCAGGTCGGCGGCGTGGGCGGCAATCTTGTAGGCCATGATGCCATCCTTGACGTCCTTCTTGTTGGGCAAGCCCAGGTGCTCCTTGGGCGTGACATAGCACAACATGGCCGTGCCGTACCACCCGATCATCGCCGCGCCAATGGCGCTGGTGATGTGGTCGTAACCCGGGGCAATGTCCGTGGTGAGCGGGCCCAAGGTGTAGAACGGGGCTTCGTGGCAGTACTTGAGCTGGAGATCCATGTTCTCCTTGATCATGTGCATGGGCACATGGCCGGGCCCTTCGATCATCACCTGGCAATCGTGCTTCCATGCCACCTGGGTGAGTTCTCCCAGGGTTTTCAATTCCGAGAGCTGAGCCTCGTCATTGGCATCATAGATGGACCCGGGCCTTAGCCCGTCACCCAGCGAGAAGCTGACGTCGTAGGCCTTCATGATCTCGCAGATGTCCTCGAAATGCGTATAAAGAAAACTCTCCTTATGGTGGGCCAGGCACCACTTAGCCATGATGGAGCCGCCGCGCGAGACGATGCCCGTCATGCGTTTAGCGGTCATGGGTATGTAGGGCAGGCGCACGCCGGCGTGGATGGTGAAGTAGTCCACCCCTTGTTCGGCTTGTTCCACGAGCGTATCGCGGAAAATTTCCCAGGTGAGTTCCTCGGCCTTGCCGTCCACTTTCTCCAGGGCCTGGTAAATAGGCACGGTGCCGATGGGGACGGGCGCATTACGGATGATCCACTCGCGGGTTTCGTGGATGTGCTTTCCAGTGGAGAGGTCCATCACCGTATCGCCGCCCCAGCGGATCGCCCAGGTCATTTTCTCCACCTCCTCGCCGATGGAGGAGCCTAACGCGGAATTGCCGATATTGGCGTTGATTTTCACCAGGAAGTTGCGGCCGATGATCATCGGCTCGCTCTCTGGGTGGTTGATGTTGGCCGGAATGATGGCCCGGCCGCGGGCCACTTCGCTGCGCACGAACTCAGGTGTGATCTGCCGGGGCAGGTTGGCACCAAAACTTTCCCCTGGGTGTTGCTTCCCAATAAGCCCGGAGTAAAGGTCCAGGCGCTGGTTTTCCCGCAGGGCGATGAACTCCATCTCCTGAGTGATCACCCCCGTTCTTGCGTAATGCATCTGCGTCACGTTACGGTCTGGCATAGCGCGCTTCGGATGCCGCTTCAAATTGAAGCGTAACTCGGCGAGCTTGGGGTCACTCAAGCGCAGCCGGCCAAATGCCGATGTAGGAGCGGCGAGCTCTTCCGTGTCGCCGCGCTCGGCGATCCAGGGTGCTCGCAGCGCGGCCAATCCTGAGCGGATATCCACCTTGACCGATGGGTCCGTATAGGGACCAGAAGTGTCGTAAACGTAGAGCGGTGGATTGGATTCCTTGCCCATGGAAGCGGGCGTGTCTTCCTGGCTGATCTCGCGCATGGGAACCCGCAAATCGGGACGCGAACCGGTGACAAAAATCTTTTGGGACTTGGGGAAAGGCTGCAAGGCTGCGTCGTCGGCACGCGCCGTCGCGGCAAGAAATTGAGAATTAGCTGGCATCATGGTCTCTCCAGTGAGAGGGAAGCATATCCAATCGTGGGATAATTTGGAACCATAGAATAAACATGGGTACTCATAAAGCCTCGGTGATGGACTACGAACAAGCTCGTTTTAACATGGTGGAAAGCCAGGTGCGCACCTGGGAAGTGCTGGATCAAAAAATCTTGAGCTTGTTGTTCAAGGTGAGGCGCGAAGACTTCGTGCCGCCAAGCTATCGCTCTCTTGCCTTCGTGGATATGGAAATTCCCCTGGGTCATCATGGCGAAGTCATGCTAGCGCCAAAACTGGAGGCGCGTCTGCTACAAGAGGTGGACGTTCAGCCGGGCAGTGTCGTCCTCGAGGTTGGAAGCGGTTCAGGCTATATGACAGCGTTACTGGCGGCATTGGCCGCCAAAGTGCACTCCGTGGAAATTCGTCCGGAACTGCACCAGATGGCGGCGCGTAATCTTCATTTGGCGGGTATAAGCAACGCTTCACTCTACACTGGCGACGCTGCCCGAGGATGGAAAGCCCAAGCGCCCTATGACGTGATCGTTCTCACCGGGTCGGCCCCCGTTCTTTCGAACGAGTTCCTACAACAGCTTAACGTGGGGGGGCGCTTAATCGCCGTGATGGGCAAGCCGCCCATTATGACGGCGCGATTGATTGTGCGCACGTCCGCGGATGCTTTCTCCAATACGGGATTGTTCGAGACAAATATCGCAAGCTTGCGTAATGCCCCGCAACCCGAATCATTCGTTTTTTGAGCGTTACTAAGAAGCCTCTTACTGGAGATCCAATGAGGAAGACCCTCCTTGCTTTTGTCCTTTCCGCCGTCCTACCCTTGGCCTGGGGTGACGACTTACTGAAAATATACCGCGACTCCGTCAAGGCCGATCCCGCCTATGCCGGCATTCGGGCGCAAGTTGAAGCGGCCAGGGAAAGAGTGGTTCAAGGCCGTTCGACCTTGTTGCCCCAAATAAATTTGGGGGGTAATACGAAATGGAACGATGTCGACGTCAAGTCGGACAACACCACTCTCATATCCAACAACAGTCAAAGCTTCACTTCATGGCAGGCAGGCATCAACGCATCTCATCCGCTCTACCGGCCGCAGAATAGCGCGACCTATACGCAGAGCAAAGCGGGCTTGCAGCAAGCCGAGGCTCAATTGGCGCTTTCGGGGCAGCAACTCATGGTACGAGTGTCGGAGGCCTATTTCGCCGTGCTGCTGGCACAAGATACGGTGGAATATCTGAAATCGCAGGAAGCCGCCATCTCCGAGCAGCTCGCCCAGGCCAAGCGTAACTTCGAGGTGGGGAACGCCACCATCACGGATACCTACGATGCCCAGGCACGAGCCGACCTAGTGCGCGCGCAACAGGTGAGGGCCAAGAACGATTTCGAAGTCAAGATGCGTGCGCTGCAACAGATCATCGGCCGTTTGCCCGCGAGACTATCGGTACTTGTGGATCCGATCAGCTTGAGCCTGCCAGAGCCCAATGACATAGACCGTTGGGTGGAGCAGGCTTATAAGAGCAGCTGGGAAGTTTTTGTTCAAAAATCGGTTCTTGAGCAATCGGAGGCCGAGCTCACCAAGACACGCGGGGGAAGAAACCCCACGGTGGATGCCGTGAGCGGCCTGAATTACGACGCCACCAATAACATCAGCTTCGGTGTCGGAACGGACACGAGAACCTTTTTCGTCGGTGTCGAACTGGGCTACCCGTTGTATACGGGCGGGAACCTGAGCGCCAAGGTACGCGAAGCCATCGCCAATCGCAGCAAGGCCGAGCAAGACTACGAATTGACCCGCCGCCAAGTTGCGCAGAGTACGAGGGAAGCTTTTCTCGGCGTGGTGTCGGGATTGGCGGAGATCAAGGCGTTGGACCAAGCTCTGGCTTCCAATAAGCTTTCGCTCGACGCGACCAAGCTTGGGAAGGGAGTCGGCGTTCGCACACAGGTGGACGTGCTCAATGCACAGGAGCGGCTCTTCAGCGCGCGCAGGGATCTTCAGCGCGCGCGCTACTCGGCCATTGTCAACCAGCTCAAGTTGAAGCAGGCGGTGGGTAAGCTCACGGAGCGTGACATCGAAGTCCTCAATACGCTTTTGCGAGAGCAAAAATCCTAGTGGGTGCCAGCATCGATGGAGGATACGCTCGCACAACGCAAGCGCGCGCTTCGGCGCGAAGTGGCCGGGTGGCGTGACGCGCTGCCCGAATCCTCTCGCCGGTTGTTCTCCCAACTGATTACCGAGCGTCTTCTCGGCTGCAAGGAAATCGAGCAAGCCCAGGCGGTACTCGCCTACGTCTCCATGGGTAGTGAAGTACAGACGGGGGCGTTCCTGCATCACATTCTGGATCATGGCAAACGGCTGGTACTCCCGCGAGTCAACCGGGAAAAACGCTGCCTGGAACTCTTTTGGGTGAACGACCTTCTCCTGGATCTGGAGCCCGGCACGTGGGGTATACGCGAGCCCCTACGCAAGCGCTGCGAGGAGGTGCTGGACACGAGATCGATCGGCGCGGTCCTGGTTCCTGGGGTGGCATTCACCCCGGCTTGCGAACGCATGGGCTACGGCGGCGGGTTCTACGACAAGTTGCTAGGCGGCTGGCAGGGGGAGCGCTTCTTTATCGCCGCCGCCTATGACCTGCAAATAATGGAGCACGTCCCCACGGGTCCGCTGGATGTGGGTGTCGGCCGGATCGTCACGCCTACCCGCATGTTCGAGCGCCCGTTACAGTCCTAGAGCCTCCAAGACCCGTTGCGTCGCGCCTGCATGAGTTTTCATTAGTGCCTGTCCGGCCTCCCCCATGGATCGTAGCCGCGCGGGCTCTTCGAGCAGCGCCAAGGCGGCGTCCATGGCTTCGCCCGCGGTATCTACTTGCATGACCGCGCGGGCTTCCAAGGCCGCTCGCGTTGCGTCCGCGAAGTTGAACATGTGCGGCCCCACAATCGCGGGTTTGCCCACGGCGCAAGCTTCCAGCAGATTCTGGCCGCCCAGTTCGAGAAACCCGCCGCCAATCACCGCCACGTCGCTGGCTGCGTAGTAGGCGAACATTTCTCCCATGCTGTCGCCGAGCCAGACCTCTGTTGCCGCATCCACCTCTTCGTCGTGGCTGCGGCGCTGGTATCGTAGTTCGCGCTGCTCGATCAATTTCGCCACCTCGTCGAAACGCTGCGGATGGCGCGGCACCAAAACCATCAACACGTCGCGCCGGGCGGCATCACGCCAGGCGTCAAGAAAAAAACCTTCTTCGCCTTGCCTGGTGCTCGCCACCAGAAGCACGGGCCTGCGGCCTAGGTACTTCCGCAGTTTCTCCGCGAGCAGGTAGTCGCCCGGTTGCGCGCCGCGGTCGAATTTGAGATTGCCGCAAGTGACGACCCTGGCCGCGCCAAGGTTTTGAAAGCGGGCGCTGTCCGCTTCGGCTTGCGTGGCGATCGTTGTCGTGGCACGGAGTACTTGCGCGGTAAAAGAAGAAACGTAGCCATAACGGCGCGCGGAGCGTTCCGAGAGCCGGGCGTTGGCGATGTAGACCGGAACACCTTGCTTTCGGCAGCCAAGGATGAGCTCTGGCCACAATTCCGTTTCCATCAAGATGCAGAGCCTTGGTTGGTGGGTGCGCAGAAACCTATGCACAGCGTGCGGCAGGTCATAGGGCAAGTACGCTTGCTGGACGCCATCGCCGAACAACTGTTCGCCACTTATACGGCCCGTGGGCGTGGTGCAAGTGAGCAAGATGGGCACGCCAGGATGGCGTGCCTGAATTGCGCGGATCAAAGGCTCGGCCGCGCGCGTTTCGCCCACGGAAACCGCGTGAATCCAAATAGGACGGCCTCCTCCGGCGGCGCGAGAACGGCCAAAGCGTTCAGACAGGTTTCTCAGGTATTCCGGTTGCCGCCGCGCGCGCCAGCCGAGCCTTAGCATCGCCCCTGGCAATGCAAGCCAAACCAGCAGGCGATAGAGGAACCGGATCAAGATGGCATCGGCACCCGTGCTAGCCCATCCAACACCTCTCCCAATGCCGGCGCGGCTTTTCCCGTGCCGATATTGAGCACATGGCGAGAACCGTATACGCCTGTGGCGCGGGGGCTCGTCGCGCAATAGATGCCCAACGTGGGCGTGCCAAGCGCGGCCGCCAAGTGGGTCAATCCCGTATCGACCCCGGCTGCGAGACTGGCGCCCCCGAGTAACGCCGCCATCTTGTCCAAGGGCAGATGGGGAGGCACCACGGCTCGCGGAATCAATTGGGCCAGCCTTGTGCTGCGTTCGTGCTCCGCATTACTTGCCCAGGGTAATACGACTTGCAAGCCCTTCCCCGCGACGTAGGCACCGAGCTTCGACCATTGGTGCTCGGGCCAGAGCTTGGAGTCGGCGCTGGTCGAGTGCAGAAACACGCAATAGTGGCGGCCACGTAGGCCGAGATACCAGTCGTCATGGTCAATGAGCTTGGCATCGGCACGAACTCCGAATTCGGCCGAGCCTTCGGGACGATAGCCAAGCGCCTTGGCGGCCAATGCGCGATTTCTCTCCACCGCATGCACAGACCGCGCAACGCGATGGGTTTCGTGATAGAAAAGTCCCAAGGGTTCGCGCGCGCTTTTCCAGTCGAATCCCACCTTACGACCGTGGGCCAGGGCGCACACGAGAGCGCTTTTCAGCAATCCTTGCGTGTCGATGACGACGTCGTAAGATTGCGCTTGGATAGCATCGCGCATTTGCGAGATTTCCCGCCTGCAGGCCGCCTGAAGCAGGCTTTTTCGCCATCGTCGCAAGGCCACGGGGAATACCCGGGCTACCCCTGGGTGGAGCGCAGGCAATAGACGGAAATTTTCTTCGACCGCCCAATGAACATCGGCGCCGGGAATCCACCGGTGAATATCCGTGACCACGGGGTAGTTGTGAACGACGTCGCCGAGAGAGGAGGTTTTGACCAAAAGGATGCGAGGCATGACATCATTCTACGGACTATGAGCCCGCCGCCAAAATGTGGCGGTTCGCGGCGCATATCTTGCTCTCTCCGGCGCACTTGCACCACTTCCATTTCTACGCCCATGCCACGCAACCAGGACAACGCCGTTAAGGCTCCGCGATGAGAGTGTTGGTTACGGGCTGCGCCGGATTCATCGGAATGCACCTTTCCCGCCGCCTACTGGACGATGGAGTGAACGTCGTAGGTGTGGATAACATCAACGATTACTACGATCCCAATTTGAAACTTGCGCGCCTTGAGCGGCTGTCTATTTCCAAGGCCTTCGAGTTTCACCGATTCGATCTCGCCGATAGGGGCGCCGTGGATAAGCTGTTTAGCACGGGCAACTTTGACCGTGTAATCCATCTCGCCGCCCAAGCCGGTGTGCGCTATTCCCTCACCCACCCGCACGCCTACATCAATTCGAATATCGTGGCCTTCGCCAATTTGCTGGAGGCATGCCGCACGCATCCCCCAGGGCATTTGATCTACGCCAGCAGCTCCAGCGTGTACGGCGGAAATCGAAAACTACCCTTCAGCGTATCGGACCGCACCGATAATCCCATTAGCCTCTACGCGGCAACAAAGAAAGCCAATGAGCTCATGGCGCATACCTACAGCCACCTCTACGGGATTCCCTCCACGGGGTTGCGCTTCTTCACCGTCTACGGCCCTTGGGGCCGGCCGGACATGTCGGCATTTTTGTTCACTCGCGCCATCCTGGCGGGCGAGCCCATTAAGGTCTTCAACCACGGGAATATGGAACGGGACTTCACCTACGTGGACGACATCGTCGAAGGCGTGGTGCGAGTCATGAACGCCATTCCGCCCACGCAAGGAGCCGCGCCTTACCGTTTGTACAACATCGGAAACCACCGGCCGGAGCCGTTACTTAGATTTATCGAAATCCTTGAACAAGTGCTTGGGAAACCGGCGCGCAAGGAATTCTTGCCCATGCAGCCAGGCGATGTGCCTTCCACCTATGCAGACGTGGAGGATTTGCGCCAGGCCGTTGGATTTGCCCCCGATACTTCGCTGGAAACGGGATTGCACCGCTTCGCGCAGTGGTATCGCGATTACTACAAAATTCAAGACAGGAGTAAGCATGGCTGATCAAGTCGCTGTGGTAGGTTTGGGTTATGTGGGTCTGCCGCTCGCCATCGAGTTCGGTAAGAAGCTGCCCACCATCGGGTTCGATCTTTCCGAGCGCAAAATTGCCGCCTACAAGAAGGGCTACGATCCCACGGGCGAGGTGGAAAAAGAAGCCTTCGTTCAAGCCAAGCATCTGGTGGTGACGACCGATGCCCGGGAGCTTAGGAAGGCGAATTTGGTCATCGTCGCGGTGCCAACACCCATCGATGCTGCCCGCCAGCCAGATCTCACGCCGCTCGTCTCGGCCAGCAGGACGGTGGGGCAAAACCTATGCCCCGGCGCTACCATCGTGTTCGAGTCCACCGTGTACCCTGGCGCTACCGAGGAGGTCTGTGTTCCGGAAATCGAACGGGTATCCGGAAAGAAATGGAAGAAAGACTTTTTCGTCGGGTACTCACCTGAGCGCATCAACCCCGGCGACAAAGAGCACACGCTGACGCGCATCACCAAGGTGGTTTCAGGCGATAGTCCGGAGACGCTGGAAAAGGCGGCGAAACTCTACAGTACGGTGGTGACGGCCGGGGTATACAGAGCCAGTTACATCAAAGTTGCCGAGGCCGCCAAGGTGGTCGAGAACACGCAGCGCGATCTGAACATCGCCTTGATGAACGAACTTTCCATCATCTTCCAGAAGATCGGTATCGATACCCTGGAGGTTCTACAGGCGGCGGGAACGAAGTGGAACTTCCTGCCATTCCGCCCAGGGCTTGTCGGAGGCCATTGCATCGGCGTCGATCCCTACTACCTCACCCATAAGGCCGAGATGCTGGGCTATCACCCGGAGGTCATCCTTGCGGGACGCCGTATCAACGACGGCATGGGCAAGTTCATCGCGGAGCAGACCGTCAAGCAAATGATCAGCACCGGCAGCTCGGTCAAGGGCGCGAAGATCACCGTGCTGGGATTGACCTTCAAGGAAGACGTGCCCGATCTACGCAATTCCAAGGTGATCGACGTGGTGCGCGAACTTCAAACCTATGGTATCCAGGTCTCGATTCATGATCCCATCGCCGAATCCGACGAGGCCCACGAAGAGTACGGAGTACACCTCACCCAATGGGAAGATCTGCCCCAGGCCGACGCCATCGTCGCCGCCGTTTCCCGCCGCTGGTACAAGCAGCAACCCATCGAGACGCTGGTAGGCAAGATGAAAAAGGGCGGCTGTTTCGTCGACGTCAAATCAGCTTTTGATCCGGCCAAGGTCGAAGCGCTGGGCGCACGGCATTGGAGGCTGTAGACGTGAGACGTGAAGGGGGAAGCGTGGTGAGACGTGAAGCGTGAAAGGCGAAGCCCGGAAGGTGCGAGTATCAATGGGCCATAAAGATCTCGACGCATGGCGGGAAGCCATGAGCCTATTCGAGGATATATACCGGCCTACCCAGAATTTCCCGGCGGAGGAGCGCTACGGATTGAGCTCGCAGATGCGCCGCGCCGCCGCATCGGTGCCCAGCAATTTGGCTGAGGGAGCCGCACGGCGTTCGAGCCGCGAGTTCGCCAATTTTCTGGGGATCGCCTTAGGTTCCTTGGCGGAACTCGAAACCCAGCAAATTATCGCAACTAGGCTGAAGTAGGGAAACGCGGACGAATTGTTGCCACGAGTGGCCCGGGTGCGCTCGCTACTGCTTGGAATTCGAAAGCATCAGATGTCCCGGTGATGCCCAACTTCGCCACTAGCGCTTCACCCTTCACCCTTCGCGCTTCACCCTTCACGGCGGTAAAGGTCTTCGAAGCGGACAATGTCGTCCTCTTCCAGGTAGTTCGCGCTTTGCACCTCGATCATCACCAGATCGACCCGCCCTGGGTTTTCCAAGCGGTGTTTATTGCCGGCGGGGATGTAAGTCGATTCGTTCGTGCGAACCAATAGATCCTTGTCGCCATTGATCACTTTCGCGGTCCCGGAGACCACGATCCAGTGTTCGCTGCGGTGGTAATGCATTTGCAGGCTGAGGGAGGCGCCCGGTTTCACCACGATGCGCTTCATCTTGAAGCCCTCCCCCTCTTCCAGTACGGTGTAGCTGCTACAGGGACGGGGCACAGTCTTGTGCAGCCTGTAGCTCTCGTGCCTGGCGAATTTTAACTGCTGCGCGGCCTTCTTCACATCATGCACGTGATCTTCATGCACAACCAGTAAAGCGTCTGGCGTATCGACGATCATCAGGTTCTGCACCCCTACCGCCGCCACCATGCGCTCGGCGCTTTGCACGTAGCAATTGCGGCTATTCACCATCAGAGCCGGGCCTTGAACCCGGTTACCGGAAGCGTCGGGTGCGGTGAGGTCCATGATGGCGGCCCAGGATCCGACATCACTCCAATCGAATTCCGCCGGGACCAGAGCGACGCGCCGAGATTTTTCCATGACCGCATAGTCCACGGAGATGTCGGTCATTTTCGCGAACAATTCCGCATCGAGCTTGACGTGATCGCCTTTCGGCTGAGCAGCAGCCCAACAGGCTTGCGCGCCCGCCAGGACTTCAGGTGCGGATAGACCAAGCTCCTCAAGAAATAGGCTGGCACGAAAGCAGAACATGCCGGAATTCCATAGATACTTGCCCGAAGCCAACATGTCGCGCGCGGTGGTTTCATCGGGCTTCTCGGTGAACCGGGCAGCTTCCCAGCCGGCGCCACCTTCGAGGGCACGGCCACGCTCGATATAGCCGAATCCAGTGTCCGGACGGGTCGGCGGAATGCCGAAAGTTACCAAGTATCCCTCGGAAGCCAGCGTTTGAGCTTGGCCCACCGCTGCGGCGAAGGCCGCCGTGTCATGCACTAGGTGATTCGCAGGGAGGATGAGAAGCACCACATCCTCGCCATAACGCTCTTGCGCGCATAGAGCACCAACGGCAAGGGCGGGAGCGGTGTTGCGCGCACAGGGCCCCAGAACATAGAAGTGTCTTGCGGGGAATTCCGCGCCCTTGTATTCGTCCCGCGCGATGAAAAAATGCTCGTGGTTGGTGACCGTCAGGATATCGCTGACACCAGCCACCCCGGATAGACGCCGGACGGTTTTTGCAGCAGGCTCAAACCATCTTGCAGTTTGATGAAGGGTTTCGGATAGGCCTCGCGCGATACCGGCCAGAGCCGCGTACCACTGCCACCAGAGAGAATGACTGGAATAAGCATGTAAGCCTTTATGGTTCGAGGCGATTGGGTCTGAAACACCGGGTCGTGCGAGAAACATGCCCATGGCATCGGGGGCGGGCCCGCATGATAAGATCCCCGCTCAATGTTTTGTATTACAACAGCATCATAGCGAACTTGACCCAGACCGCTGGCGCGGACTTTCCTCCTCCACCGGGACCGGCCCGAACCCATCCATGAGGGTGGCTGTGGTTGGCGGCGGAATCAACGGTGTGATGTCGGCTTGGGCGCTGGCCAACCTAGGATGCGAGGTCACCGTGTTCGAGCGCGGCGAACTCATGGGCGCGACCAGTTCCGCTTCCACCAAACTCTTGCATGGCGGTATTCGTTACCTGGAGCAGGGACATTTCGGTTTGGTGCGGGAAGCCTTGCGAGAAAGGACGTGGTGGATTCAGCAAGCCCCCCACCTTGCCCGGCCCATCGAGATACTGATGCCGGTGTACACGTCTTCACGCCGAGGAAAGTGGATCATGCGCCTTGGCTTGGCGGTGTACGACTGGCTGTGCGGCCAGCGCCGCCTCGGCACGACGCGCTGGCTAGATCCTACGCAGATGCAAAGCCGGGTGCCAGGAATTCGGCGAGACGGGCTTCTAGGGGCCTACGCTTTCTTCGACGGCCAGATGGATGACCGGGCGCTGGGTTGCTGGGCTGCCGAACAGGCCAAGGCAAAAGGTGCCGAGTGCCGCGAGCATCATCCCGTTAACAGCATCACGGCCCATGGCGAGCTCACCACGGCGGGCGGCAAGACCCACCGCTATGACAGAATCGTCAACGCGGCGGGACCTTGGGCGGGGAAACTTCTAAGAGACAGCGGCATCGCGTCGCGCTACGAACTAGACTTGGTGCGGGGCAGCCACTTACTGTTGGACCGCCCGCTGAGGCAAGGCATCTTGCTCGAGGCGCCCGGCAGCCCGCGAATCTTCTTCGTCCTGCCGTACCAAGGCCGCACATTGATTGGAACCACGGAAGCTAGGCAGACATTGGACGACTCCATCCGTTGTTCCGGGGAAGAGCAAAATGCCCTCATCGAATTGCACAACACGTATCTCGAACCCGCGATCACAGCCGAAGACATCCAGACCACTTTCGCCGGCCTGAGGCCTCTACTTAGGTCTCACGCAAACCCAACCCGGGCAACCCGAGAATACGTGCTGGAACGGACGGATCGCCTCGTTACAATCTTCGGCGGGAAATGGACTACCTCGCGGGCGCTTGGCGAGAAAGCCGCCGCACTTACATTGCACTAATCATGGATTTCATCGACCTCAAGACCCAATACGCCGCGCTCAAGACCTCCATCGACGCGCGTATTCAGCGTGTCCTCGATCACGGGCAGTACATCATGGGCCCCGAGGTATCCGAGCTGGAGGAAAAGCTCGCGGCCTACACTGGCGCCAAGAACTGCATCACCTGCGCGAGTGGCACGGACGCTCTGCTCATTTCATTAATGGCGCTGGACATAGGGCCGGGCGACGAAGTCATCACCACGCCCTTCACCTTCGTTGCCACCGCCGAAGTCATTGTGCTGGCGGGCGCAAAACCCGTGTTCGTCGATGTCCAGCCGGACACCGCCAACATCGACCCCAGGCAGATCGAAGCCGCTATCACGCCGCGCACCCGCGTCATCATGCCCGTGGCGCTTTACGGGCAACCCGCGGACATGGACGAGATCAACGCCATCGCCGCGCGCCACAGCTTGCCTGTCATCGAGGACGCCGCCCAGAGCTTCGGTGCAACCTACAAGGGAAGGAAAAGCTGCAACCTATCCGCCATCGGCTGCACCAGTTTCTTCCCGAGTAAACCGCTAGGGTGTTATGGAGATGGCGGCGCGATCTTCACCAACGACGACGACATGGCCAAAGCCATGCGCGAAATCCGCGTTCATGGACAGGAAAAACGCTACTACCACACGCGCGTCGGCATCGGGGGGCGCATGGACACGATCCAATGCGCGGTCGTGCTGGGTAAGTTAGAGCGATTCGAGTGGGAGCTCGATCAGCGCGCCCTCGTTGCCCAGCGTTATCGAAAAGGCTTCGCCAACGCCGCGCCCGCTATCGAGATGTTCAAACTTCGCCCGGACCGCACCAGCGCCTACGCGCAATACACCATCAAAGTTCAGGACCGCGACAAACTCGAAGCGGCGCTGAAAGTCGCTGGAATACCAACGGCCGTTCACTATCCTGTCCCGTTGCACCGCCAACCCGCCTATGCACAGTGGGCGAAAGGCGCACGCTTTCCAGTCTCCGAGCAGTTGGCCAGCCAGGTCATCAGTTTGCCCATGCACGCGGATCTTGGCGGCGAAGTCCAAGAACGCATCGTGGGCGCATTGAAGAGTTGCGCGTAATGCGGGCTAACCTTGATCCTCGTGGCTAATTGGCCTAGCCTTCTAACTTAGTCCACAAGATGGGGTGTCCATGTCCGACGTTGTCAACGTTCGCGAGGCAAAAACCCATCTTTCCCAACTGGTCGAGCGTGTGTGCAAGGGCGAGGAAATTATCCTGGCGAAGGCCGGAAAACCATGCGCGAGGCTAGTGCCGCTTGAGCCACCCGCGCGGCGCACCCCTGGACTTCTCAAGGGAAAATTCAAGCTGGGGAAGGAGTTTTTTGAGCCACTGCCAGACGAAGAGCTTGCGGCTTGGTATAAGTGAGGCTCCTTCTCGATACGCACGTATTACTCTGGTGGTTGCTCGAAAATAGAGACGATCTGGTGAGCGGCTTGCAACCATGCATGTGCTCGAGCTATTGCTGTAAGCGACGGGCTGCTTGCCCATTTTCCCTGAGATCCTGCGGCTGACGCAGGTTGACCACGCCTAGGCGGCGATCTTGCTGAACGGCGAAGTTGTGATGATGTAGTGACTCTGCCGAAGCAGGTAACGCTTTTCAACTAGGTGCCACATCGCGACTGCACTCACGCTTACTGCGAGAATTACGGCATTCAGAAAGTACCAAGGGCTCTCCCCGAACCAGCCCATCTGGAGAAAGACCTGGATTATGGGAAAGTGAAGGATGTAAACGCCATATGAAAAATCCCCGTACTTGCCGAAATTGTTGGCGCCGATTGAATTTTGACCACCTGTGCCGATTGAATCTTGACCAGGGGCTTTTGCTGGTTTGATTGCTACCAGCTGTGTATAACTATACCGATATGTTCGCTTCCTTTCTTTTTTGATCTGCATTTACAGCGCGCAGGGCGTAGCCCGTAGCGCCTCCCTGATCAGAACGGCTCTTGTGTCGGCAGTTGAATTTCTTCTTCCTTAATACCTCCTTTACGGCTTTGTTCCCTGGCCTTGATTTGGCTTTTGGCCTTCCTAGAGCTGTGCAGGAACCGGTAAGACTCATTGCCCGTTTCGACGATATGACAGTGGTGGGTTAAGCGGTCGAGGAATGCCGTTGTCATCTTGGCATCTCCAAACACGCTGGACCATTCAGCAAACGTCAGGTTTGTCGTAATCAACACACTGGTGTGCTCGTACAGTTTGGACAGCAGATGAAACAGCAGTGCACCCCCAGCCTGGCTGAACGGAAGGTAGCCCAACTCATCGAGCACCACCAAATCCAGACGCGCCAAACTCTGGGCAATGCGCCCTGACTTGTTCAACAGCTTTTCGTGCTCCAGCGCATTGACCAGATCCACCGTCGAGTAGAACCGCACCTTCTTGCTGTGCCGGGTAACACCAGACACACTCAACGCCGTGGCCAGATGCGTCTTGCCCGTGCCAGGCCGACCAATAAGCACCACGTTGTGCGCCTCCTGGGTAAAGGACAAATCAGATAGCTTTTGAATTAACGCCTTGTCCACGGGCGAGGCCGCAAAGTCAAAGCCAGCCAAGTCCCGGTGCAAAGGAAAGCGCGCTGACTTCATCTGGTGTGAGATGGAGCGCATCTCGCGATTGGTGTCCTCAGCCTGTAGCAAATGCTCAATTAACCACTGGGAGCTCTGCACCCGGCCGGTTTCCCCACCCTCAGTCAACTCCTCCCAGGCCGTGGCCATGCCATGCAAGCGCAACGATTTCAAACTGGTTTTGATATCAACGTCCATGGAGGAGCTCCCCAGTTTGCTGCTCAAGATCCCTTAACTGGTCGTACCGCGCCGTGTCCGCACGGGGCGCTTCAAGCAATTGCAGATCCGTTTGTGCCAGCTCTGGTGTGGGCGGACTTCGCAAGCGGGCCAGCACGTTCTGGATGTGCTCCACGCTGACTTGACCGCTGGGAGTTACATCCTCCAGGGCAATCGCCACCGCCACCAGCACCGCATCAATACCCGCATGGGGTACCGCAGCCAGCACATCAGCCACCACCCGGTCTCCACCGGGATAGCGCATCAATGAGCGGCGCAGCTGCAATAGCTCATCGGGCATATCCAGAAACGGTGCCCCGTTTCTCAGCGCTCCGGGCTTGCGCTCCACCAACCCAATGTAGTGCTGCCAGTCGTAAGCGGTTTGCCCCTTATTGGTCAATCTGTCATGGCGCGCAACCACCGCATCCCCGACCACCACCACCAACTGCGTGGGGTACAGCCTTGTGCTCACCCGCTTGCCCGCCCACTCACACGGCACCGAGTAGCGGTTTCTCGCCACCGTCACCAAGCATGTGCTGCTGACTCTTGAAGATCTTTCTACATAACCGTCAAACGCCTCGGGCATGGCCATCAAATGCTCGCGCTCAATCTCCAACATGTCCGCAATCGTGAACTGCGCATGCTCCGGGTGCGCCGTCTCAGCCCAGATCGCACGACACCTCTGGGCCAGCCATACATTCAGCTCTACAAAGGAGCCAAAGCGCCTCTCGCGTGCCTCTATCCAAATGCGTCTGCGCGAGTCCTGCACATTCTTCTCAACCCGACCCTTCTCCCAGCCCGAGGCCACATTACAAAAGTCCGGATCAAACAAATAATGGCTGCACATCGCCTTAAATCGCGCATTGACGACTCGCCCTTTGCCTTTGAGAACTTCATCCACCGCCGTCTTCATGTTGTCGTAAATGCCGCGGTGCGGCACGCCACCCAGCGCGGCAAATGACCGGGTGTGTGCATCAAACAGCATCTCGTGGCTTTGCGTGGGATAGGCCACCAGCCAGAAGGCGCGGCTTGCACAAAGCTTCAAGTGCGCAGCCTGCACCTTGTGAAACACCCCTCCCACCAACATGCCTTCTTCGCTCCAGTCAAACTGAAAGGCCTCGCCGTCCTCAAACACCAAAGGCACGAACGCTTTGGTGGCTTTGCCCGAATCACTGCGCCAGGCTCGAATGAAGTCCGTGACAGCGCTGTAGCCACACCGATACCCTTGAGCCGTGATTTGTACAAACAGCGCACGTGCCGTGCGCCTGCCGTCCTTGTGACGATGGGCATCAGCTTTGAGCGCCATCACCAAGGTGGCTTCATATGCACTGAGCTTTGTAGGGTCACTTCGACGCAAATACTTGGGAGCAACATCCCCCGGCGCCCTTAACCAGCGTTTGACCGTGTTACGTGCCAAACCCGTGCGCTTGGAAATCTCGCTGATCGTTAACTTATCGCGCACCTTCATGCGCCTGACCTTGCCTAACATGTCCATGGTGATAATCTCCTTGTCCTGCCTAATAGTTAAGCAGGTGATTGAACACCCTGGTCAATTTTGAATCGGCACTACCCTCAATAAGTGGTCAGTTTTCGGTCGGCGTCAACACAAGCGCTCAAACTCGATGGCCTGTCAGCCGACTGTGGTATCTCCCATGGCACGGCGCGGGCTTGGCTAAGCGTTTTGGAAGCGAGTTACATTGTTTTCCGCCTACTCCCTCACTTCGAGAACTTGGGAAAGCGCTTGGTTAAATCGCCCAAACTGTATTTCCACGATACCGGTCTTGCCGCGTTTTTGATGGGCGTGCGAGATCCCCGTCACATGGCCATACACCCCGCTCGGCCCGCATTGTTCGAGACTTTTGTCGTTGGAGAATTTTTTAAGCAGCGCTTCAACGCCGGCGAGCGGCCAAACTTGTTCTACTGGCGTGATAATACCGGCACCGAGGTCGATGTCCTGGTTGACCAGGGGCAAGAGTTGTTTCCCATCGAGATCAAATCCGGGCAGACATTTCAGGACGAATTTCTCAAGAACCTGCGGCTCTTCCGCAAGTACGCGGGGCCGCGAGCGCCGGGTGCGGGACTGGTGTACGGGGGGCGGCGAGAGCTATGCGCGCTCCGGTGTAACGGTGCGGTCGTGGCGAGATATTTGACCCGTACTGGCCGCGCCGCGATAATCCATCAGGATATCCACGCCACTCCTGGAATCCGATGCGGTTGTCCCCATGGTCTTCCTTCTCGGTTTACTACCTGCTCCCGTTCATTTCGATGCTGGTTAGCTTCGTGGTCCTGCGGCTGTTACTGTCGCCGCGGGCGCCGCTGCGTTTTCTCGACCACCCCAACGAACGTTCGCTGCATAGCGGTCCCGTGCCGCGAACCGGGGGAATCGCCGTTGTGCTCGGGATTCTCGCCGGTACTATTTGGATCGCGGGATATGGCTTGCCGCTCGCGGGCGCGCTCGCGCTCGCGGGTATCTCCCTGATCGATGACTGGAGGGGGCTGCCGCAGGTTATTCGATTGGCCTCGCATCTGGCCGTGGCTGCTGCCTTCGTGGTCTTCCTGGCGCCTGGCATGAGTCTTCTCGCTCAATCGCTATTGATTGTCGCGGTAGGCTGGATGACCAATCTGTACAACTTCATGGATGGCTCGGATGGTCTCGCGGGTGGCATGGCCATCATGGGGTTTGGCTTCTACACATTCGCCGCCTGGCTTGCTGGCGATAGCGCGATGGCTTGGTTTTGTGCCTGCGTGGTGGGCGCCTCGGTCCCTTTCCTTCTGTTCAACTTCTCCCCTTCGAAAATTTTTCTGGGCGACGCAGGGGCCATCCCGCTAGGATTTCTGGCGGCAGCTCTTGGAGTTCTGGGCTGGCAACGCGGGAACTGGAGCCTTTGGTTTCCTCTGCTCGTCTTCTCGCCCTTTATCGCGGATGCCACCGTGACGCTGGGACGCAGACTGGTGCGTAAGGAGCGAGTTTGGCAGGCGCACCGGGATCATTACTACCAACGCCTCATTCGCCTCGGATGGAGCCATCGCAAAACCGCGCTTGCCGCTTATATTGTGATGCTGGCCGCCGGTTCCCTCGGGCTGCTGGCGCTCGTGGACGCAGCGGGCGCTGTCCCTCCGATAATTGTTGCAGCCATGTATCTATTCCTTGGCCTCTTGATCGACCGCGCCTGGAGCGGGCGCGCATCCCTGGACCGAGCATGAGCACGCGGCCGTATTTGAATCCCAACTGGCGTAACGCCGTGGCACTTGGGCATGACCTTGCCGCCGCCGCGGTGAGCTGGGTGCTGGGGTTTTTGGTACGGTTTAATTTTGACCTGCCCGCCGAGTTTGCCCACACCATGTGGCGAGACTTGGTTTGGCTGGTTCCCGCGCAGGGGGCGATTTTTCTCGTGGCGGGCATGTACCGCGGCCTGTGGCGCTACGCGAGCCTCGCGGACCTACGCCGGATTATTCTATCCGCCGGCTTTGGCATGGTCGCGTTGATCGCGGCCGTGGTCATGTTTCGGCTCCCGAACGTTCCGCGCTCGGTCATCATCATGTACCCTCTACTTTTGAGTCTGATCATGGGCGGCAGCCGGATGCTCTACCGTACCCTCAAGGAAGGCCGCGTGTTGGGGCCGGTGTTTTCCGATGCCAAGCCCGTACTCGTGGTCGGTGCGGAGGATGGCGCGGAGCGCTTGCTGCGCGAACTGCGCTTTAACCGGGAATGGCGGGCCGTGGGCGTTCTCGACGATGACCCCAGAAAACAAGGCCGCCTCATCCATGGGGTGCGCGTGCTGGGAGGGACGGACCTGGTCCACGAAGCCGCGCAAGACCTAGGCGTGAGCCACGTCATTTTCGCCATGCCATCGGTGGCCCACACCGTTCGGCGCAAGGTCATCGATCGCTGCACGCAAGCGGGCCTGAGTGTTTTGACGGTGCCCTCGGTGGATGAGTTGGTTTCCGGAAAAGTTACCTTATCCCAAATCCGCCAAGTGGATCTGGACGATCTGCTGGGACGCGATCCCGTGGTATTGGACAACGAGAAGTTGCAACCGCTGCTCGGCGGCCGGGCTGTGCTCGTTACCGGCGCGGGTGGTTCCATCGGCAGCGAGCTATGCCGCCAGATCGTGCGCTTTCAGCCGCGAAAACTGATCCTCCTGGAGCTTTCCGAGTTCGCGCTGTATTCCATCGAACAGGAGTTCCAGCACCGTTTCCCAGACATCGCGCTGGTGTGTGCCGTGGGAGACGCCAAGGATGCCGGGCTCGTGGCCCAGGTTCTTCGCGAACACCAACCCCAGGTCGTATTTCACGCGGCAGCTTACAAACATGTGCCGCTCATGGAAGAACACAATGCATGGCAAGCGGTGCGCAACAACGTGTTGTCCACCTGGACACTGGCCAGTGCGGCAAAGCGTCACGGCGTGGAGAAATTCGTGCTGGTTTCCACCGACAAGGCAGTGAATCCCACCAACGTGATGGGAGCGAGCAAACGCTTGGCGGAGATGGTATGCCAAGCGTTGCAAGAAGAGGCGGGCACCAAATTCGTCATGGTGCGCTTTGGCAATGTCCTCGGCAGTACGGGGAGCGTGATTCCGAAGTTCCGCGAGCAAATAGCGCGCGGCGGGCCGGTCACGGTGACCCATCCCGAGGTGACCCGTTACTTCATGTCCATTCCCGAAGCCGCACAGTTAGTATTGCAGGCAGGCGCGATGGGAGCGGGAGGGGAGATCTTCGTGCTCGACATGGGCGATCCCGTGAAGATCGCGGATCTGGCGCGCGACATGATTCGATTGTCCGGCATGCAAGAGGACGAGATTTCCATCGTGTTCACGGGCCTTCGTCCCGGCGAAAAACTCTACGAAGAGCTGCTCGCGGATGAAGAACGCTCGCTCCCCACGCCTCATCCGAAGTTGCGTATCGCCCGCGCCCGGCTCGTGCCGCCCAAAACCTTGGCGGATATTCACCAATGGCTGATGACCGAATTGCCGGTGACCGACGGGGAAGTTCGCGAAACTTTGCGGCACTTCATCCCCGAATACATCAGCGCGAGCGATTCGCCAGCCGAGGTCGCACGGCGTGCAGTGGCCGGTGGTTAATGCGGTGGTTTCACCGCCGGAAGTCAAGCCGGTAAATCTGGCCGAGCTTAGGTTTGGCGTGCGGCACGAAACGGTGATCGCCGCGATCCTCTTTGCCTATCCCGTTGCGTTGCTCATTTGGCGTGGCGCCAGCAATATCCTGTTCGCGGTGCTCGTGCTCTATTCCTTAGTCCTGCTCTATGACGGAAGACGCCAATCGCAACCATGGGACCGGGATACTTCATGGTTTGCCCTGGCGATGGCCTTACCTACTGCCGCGGTCGTTTTCAGCCAGTGGTCGCACATGGCGTTCAGTATCAAGCCTTACGACAGCGCTTTGACCACGTTGCTTTGCATTCCGGTTTATCTGATGCTCAGGCGAATCGATCCCGGGAAAATCTGCGTGCTTCAATACGCCGTTCCCGCCGGAGCCATCGCGGCATGCGCCTACTTGGCGTTGTTCGGAATTTACGTGACGGGCAGATTAAGTTCGTCATTCCTTAATTCCATCCACCTCGGCGATCTTGCGCTCGCGATGGGAGTTTTAAGCTTACTGAGCGTGAATTTGACTCGCACGGATGGTGCGGGGGTCGCGGCGCTCAAATTGGCCGGATTTCTCGCGGGGGCCTACCTATCGCTACGCTCGGAGTCAAGAGGAGGATGGATCGCGCTCCCCGTGATCGCCATGGTGTGGGTGTCGTACTCCCGGTTCAAGTTTAAGGCTGTGGCTATTGCGCTCGCAGTGCCGGTGATTGCGAGCCTGTGCATGGCGTCTTATCTGTGGATCGATATCGTTCATCAACGGACCGATGCTGTCTTCGCGGACCTATCGAGCTATCACATGGGGAATAAGGACACCTCGGTTGGCTTGCGTTTGCAAATATGGAAAGCGGCCTTCCACTTAATCGGGGAGAACCCTTGGTTCGGCGTTGGACCCGGCGGGTTTGCGCGCTGGATGGCTCCGGTGGTTTCCTCGGGGCTGATCACGCCAGAGGCCGGGAATTTGGGACGCGCCGAAGTTCATAACGAAATCCTGTTGCGTACCGTCAATATGGGAGTATTCGGTTTGATCTCCATCCTGGCCCTCTATACGGTGCCGGCACTTATCCTCATGCGCGCGCGCAACTCGCCGTCGCCGGTGGCGCGCGCGGCGGGTCTCATGGGCTTATGCCATCTGGTATGTTTCATCACCTTTGGGTTGACCGCCGAGATTCTCAACTTGAAGATGACATTGGTGTTCTTTTGTTTGATCCTCACCGTATTGCTCGCGCTTGCGACCAATTTTCATCTCACCAGCCATGCGGGCGCAAGCCAGGTGCCAGATGTTTAGTATCGTCATCCCTACCTGGAATAGCCTCGGTCACCTGGCCTTGTGCATAGCCAGTATCGAGAAGCACTCGCGCTACGACCATGAGATTCTTGTCCACGTTAACGAGGGTTCCGATGGAACGGTGGCTTGGTTGAAAGCCCAAGGCATTCGGTATAGCCATTCGCCTCGAAACATCGGCGTGTGCATTGCAGTCAATCACTTGTTTGGCCAAGCCAGCAAGGAATGGGTCCTCTACCTGAACGACGACATGGTAGTGTGTCCCCATTGGGACGAGGCCTTTGTACGCGCGATCGAGACGGCACCTTCCCCGCTCGCGTTTTACTCGGGAACCATGATCGAATCCCGCGCCTCGATTTTGCCGCACGTGATCGCCGGGCACTACGGCGCGACGCCCGCTGAGTTTTCCGAGGAAAAACTCTTGGCGGAATACATGCAAGTGCCCGCGCGAGATATCTCCGGTTTTGCATCCCAACCCACCCTCATCCGGCGTGAACTCTGGCATCAAGCCGGCGGATACAGCATCGAGTATGGGCCCGGAATGAGCGGCGATGATGATTTGCTCATGAAGCTCTGGACGATGGGTTGCCGGACTTTCAAGATCATCGGCGCGAGCCGTTTCTATCACTTCTCCTCGCGCAGCACGAACCGCGTGCGAAAAAACAAGGGCGGGCGCACTTTCGTCATGAAATGGGGCATCACGCAGCAAGAGTTTCATGAGAACTACTTGAACTTGCTACAGGCGGACTCCACGTTCGGGGCGCTTGGCGATTTTCCGCGCCCGACGCTGAAGGGGCGGTTAAAGCGAATCGGTTATGGATTAAGTGGCAACTATCCGCTAGGTGATTTGCAAGCGTGGGATCCCATGCCATTGGCGGATAAGGACGTAGCCAGCCGCTGACAATGGAATCCCCGTTTAGCGTTGTGGTGGTGAACTTCAACGGCGGCAGCATGCTTGTCGCGTGCGTGGAGTCCGTGCTTGGAGCGAAGATCGCCGCGCAACGGGTCGTGCTGGTCGATAACGGAAGTCAAGATGCCTCGGTTGGCCAGCTAACGGCTCGGTATCCGTACGTGCAAGTGATCCGCAATGACTGCAACGCAGGGTTCGCGCGCGCGGCCAATCAGGGGTTGGCCCTGGTGCAAACGCCCTTCGCGATCCTGCTCAACAACGACGCCATGCTTACGGGCGCCGCGATCACGGCTCTGGAAGCGGCGTTCGGTGAGGATCCTCTTCTTGCCATCGCTGGCGGTGCGCTCTTCTATCCTGATGGCCGGCCCCAGCGTTCGGAGGCCGCCTTGCCGCGCTGGGCCATGGAGATACTGCCAAGGCCATTGCGCTCAAGTTCCGCGAGTGGCGTAACTTTCGGAATGAAAGACAGCACCTGGTGCCGCTATGCCGAGAGCACCATCGGAGCGATGTTCGCGCTAAGGCTTTCCGCCTTTCACGACCTGGGCGGATTCGACGAAGACTATTTTTTTTTCCTAGAAGAAACGGATTTATGCAAGCGCGCCTGGAGCAAAGGTTTCCATATCGCCATGGTGGACGCCGCGCAAATTGTCCATCGCCAGGGGGCCACGGCTAAACGGTACGCGGCGGCGCGCATCGAATACCAACGCTCGAAATTGATCTACTTTCGCAAGCACGCAGGGCTCGCTGCCTACTATTCCTTGTGTGTTCTTTTCCCGCTCAAGGCGCTCATAAGAAGCGTTGGGGCGGCGGCCGCGTGCGCGGCAAGCTTGGCGCTTTCTTCCAACGCCAGGCTAAAACTCAAGCATGAGTTGCGTGTCCTGCTTTGGTACGCTCTGGGCCGGCCCGAGAGCTGGGGTTTGCCGGGAAAATGCGCGCGCAACCGGTGACGAGTCCGAACATTCCAGTGACGGGCCAAATCTCCTCTGCCCTGCTCGTGGTGCCGCAGCGCATCGGGGACGTTCTTCTTGCCACGCCCATCATCGCTTCGCTCAAACGTTCCTCGCCCGGCATCCTGACCGATGTGCTGGTGTTCTCGGGCACCGAGGGAATCCTCGCGGGTAATGCGGACGTGCGCAATATCATCGTTGTGTCGCAAAGAGAGAGCCTTGCCCAAAAGCTCGCCATGTTTCGCAAGCTGTGGCGTAGGTACGACCTTGCGATCACCGTCTTGTGCGGAGACCGCCCGCTCCTCTACACCTGGGCCGCGGGCCGCTACCGTGTGGGGCCGGTGCAATCTGGCGTATCTGCCCACGCTTGGAAGCGCTTCATGCTTTCCCGGCACGTCGTCTTCGATGACCGCCAGACGCACACCGTGCGCATGGGTTTGCGGATTGCGCAACTGGCGGGGATAGTGCCCGTCGCCCAAGTGCAAGCGTGCTGGGGCGACGAACAAGAGCGCACGGCGCTTCGTCTTTGTGATGAAGTACTGAACAACCGTCCCTTCGCGGTGTTGCATCCAACGCCCAAGTTTCTCTACAAAAGGTGGCACGCCGCGGGCTGGCGCGAACTTGCGGATTGGTTATTGGGGAAAGGCATGCAGGTGGTTCTCACCGGCGGAAACGAAGAACAAGAGCGCCGCCACGCGCGCGAAATCTTCGAGGAGATGCCCGCTGGAGTGCACGATCTCATCGGGCGGTACAGCCTGGGCGAGATCGCGGCGTTGCTCTCTCGCGCCCGGGTGTACATCGGTCCGGATACCGTGACCACCCATTTGGCCGCCGCTTTGGGTATCCCCACGGTGGCTTTGTTTGGGCCGTCCAATCCGGTGAAGTGGGGGCCATGGCCCAAGGATCACGACGCCGCGCGCAACCCTTACACGGTGAAGGGCACGCAGCGCGCCGGCAATGTGGTTCTCGTGCAAGGCGAAGGCTCCTGCGTACCGTGTTCTCTGGAGGGCTGTGACCGCCATACAGAGAGCTACAGCCAGTGCTTGCAAACTATGCCAGCTAAAAAGGTTCGTGTCGCTGTCGAAACCCTGATTGGCCAGCTGTAATGGGCGTGCTCTACAGCGGCGCGTAGATTTCGATCTCCAGCCTGCGCCGGTGGTTGCGGTACTTTCCAAGGGAAGCGATGCGCGCTTCGAGGCGGTTGCCGCGATCCAATTGGCGGGCCACGAAACCATTCTCCGTTTTGGGCAGATAGCCGAGAGTCTTGTCTTTCCAATCCACTCGCACGGCGTTGCTGTCGTGAGGATTACCGGCTTCGCGCACCAAGCTTAGCGGGTCGCCCGCTTTCAGGTCATCCCAAACCGCCTTCGCATCGTGATGCCTCAGTCCCGCGGTGAGTACGCTTTGCAACAAGATGCGGGCGTTGGCCTTGTCTTGCGCGTTGGCCGGAGTGGCGAGAACGCACAACAACAAAACGAGCGTTCGAATCGTTCTCATGGCTTCAACACGACAAGAAAGACGATGGCTACAAGGATGAGCACGGGAAGTTCATTGAACCAGCGGTAGTACAAATGCGTGTGCCGGTTGCGGTCACGCTTGAAGTCCGCAACCAGCTTGCCACAATAGAGATGATAGGCAACCAGCACGCCCACCAAAGCGAGCTTGGCATACAGCCAACGGCCTTCGAAACCGTAACCCAGCCAGAGCCACGCGCCAAATACCAAGGTCAATACCGCGCCGGGCGTCATGATGCCGAAGTAGAGCTTTCTTTCCATCACCTTGAAGCGCTCGATGCTTACGGAATCCTCGCTCATGGCGTGATAGACGAACAAGCGCGGCAAATAAAAAAGTCCCGCGAACCAGGTCACCATGAAGATGATGTGCAGGGACTTTAGCCAGAGCATGGGAAGGCGCTCGCCACGACCCTTTGCAGTTCTGCCAGGGCCCCGTGGAAAAAGTGCCCGACTCCTGGGAACACCACCACGGGTAGTTGCTGGGGCCGGGCCCATTCGAACACGTCCTTGAGTGGCACCACATCGTCCAACTCGCCATGTATGACCAAGGTGCCGGCGGGAACATGACTAACCTCGAAGCGGCCCACGGCAGGCCCCACGAGTACCAACCATTTCGGATCCAGTTCGGCGGCGATCTTCGATTGCACGAAGGCTCCGAAGGAGAAGCCCGCGAGAACCAGGGGCAGATTTCCATACCTGGCGCGGGCGTAATCGAGGGTGGCGCGCAAATCTAGCGCTTCGCCACCGCCCTCGTCGTATACCCCTTCACTCGCGCCTACTCCGCGGAAGTTCGGCCGCAGTGCCACACACCCGCGCGCCACCATGGCCTTCGCAAGCGTTTGCACGACTTTATTATCTAGAGTGCCGCCGTGGAGCGGGTGCGGGTGCGCCACCAGCGCGATCGCGCGCCGGTGCTCCCCTGGGTCGTTTATGGCGGCTTCCAGCTTGCCCGCGGGCCCGTCAATGAGAACGCGTTCGGCGTTCACGAGCCTATATGCGCAGCCGCCCTACGACACGCCCGTGAACGAGATGCTCATCGACAATCTCGTCGATGTCGCCGCGATCGACGTAGGTGTACCAGATCTCCTCGGGATAGACTACGATGACCGGGCCTTCCTCGCAGCGGTCCAGGCAGCCGGCTTGATTCACCCGTACCTTGCCCTTGCCGCTCAATCCCAGGGCTTTCACCCGCGATTTGGCGTAGTCGCGAATTTCCTGGGCGCCATGATTGTTGCAGCATGCGCGCGCCGGGTCGTCGCGCTGGTTGCAACAGAAGAAGATATGCCGTTCGTAATAGGGTGGGGAGTCAAAAGACATCGGCCGCATCTGAATTGCAGATGCGGCCGATTATAGCCGTGGGACTCTTGGTGAAGTGCGGGGAGTTATTCGCCCTCGGGAATATTCAGCCGGGGCTTGGTCAGTTGTTCCAGGCGGTAACCGTAGCGATAGACGGCCGCTAGGCGCCAGCCCGTTTCGGGCGTGAGTCCTAACTTGTTGCGTACCCGGCTGACGTGGGTATCCAGGGTGCGCGAGGTGACGTTCGCATCCAGTCCCCACACCATCTCGCGGATGTGACCTCGCGACATGAGGCGGCCGATGTTGCGCAAGAACAGCGTCGCCAGCTCGAAATCCTTGGTGGTGAGTTCAAGGGGCTTGTCGTCCTTGCTGAGCGTGCGAGTCTGCATATCGACTTTGAAATTCTCCGCCTCGAAGCTGCTGTTCTCCGGCGTAACGGCGCGGGTGCGGCGGGCCACGGCTTCCACGCGCGCCAGAAATTCATGGCGCCGCACGGGCTTCACCATGTAGTCGTCCGCACCTTGTTTCAAGGTGCTCACGATATCTTCTTCCTGCTGGCGCGCCGTGACAAAAATCACGGGCGTGTGATGGCGAAGTTTCTGCCTTAGCCGGCGCAGCACGTCGACACCGGAGATGTCGGGGACGCCCCAATCGAGTATTAGCGCATCATAGGTTTCGTGCTCGAGCTCTCTTAACAACTCAGCACCTTTATCGAAGGCGTGGCAGCGGTGTCCCGCCATCTCCAGCCAACGAGCCAAGAGTTCAGATTGGTTGGGATCGTCCTCCAACAACGCAACCCGCATAGTCGATCTTCCGAGTGCTAGCATGACCTTTCCTTATCCCCTTCGTGCTTGAGTGCTGTCCGACGTTGTAATACCCGCCGCTTTCTTGGCGGCGGTATCGTGATGCTCGGGGGAAGAAGCCCTCAACTCCACGGAGGCGAGTTTCTCTTCCAATCTCGCGAGCAACTGCTCGATCAGGTCCCCATCCTTTTTCCCCGCGGCGGCCTCCAGGGCCGTACCGAGGTTCGACAGCCCATCCAATCCATAGGCCCCACCGGAGCCTTTAAGATCGTGTCCTGTCTTTCTAATGCGCTCAAAATCCTTCTTGCGTATCGCAATCCAAAGCCCTCGCACGGCGCGGGCTTGGCGGTCTAGAAATTTTTTCGCCAGGCCGAAAACATCGTGATCGACGACGCAAATTTCCTGGTGGCGGGCATTAGGCGAGAGTCACCGGTTTTGCCGCCGTGCTACCTGCGCACCCAGCCAGAAACTCAGCCATCCGGGCGCGCAGTTTCGCCGCGGGCAAAGGTTTCTTGAGCACGGCGTTACATCCTTTGGCCAGCGCACCTTCCGTTCTGGGCCCGTCTTCGTGGCCGGTAAAAGCCACGATGAGGCCCGTGAAGCCCCGGCCGCGCAATTGCACGACCGCATCCAATCCGTTCAATACGGGCATTTCCAAATCCATGAGTACTATTTGCGGGTCATGCATGAGCGCTAAATCCATCGCCTCCTGGCCATTGCAAGCGAGCAACACTTCCACCCCGAGTTTTCGGACTTGGTGGGCGACGAGTTCTCGCAGATCGGCGTTATCGTCGGCCACCAGCACTCGTGCGAGCGCTTGCCCGGAAGGATAGGATTGCCCGCGCATGAGTTAGTGGCCGGGGCGCAATCCACGCAGCGCGAAATAATAGCTCCCGTCTATCTCACCCGAAAAGCGCGAACACGTTTGCATACCAGCCTATTCCGTTGTTGTACCGACTTGCCGGTGATATCGGCGCATATGCCGGTATGCTGAATAGCAAACTGATAAACGCGTTAGATACGCGTGTTTAATCGCCTTAGTTTGACAATCTAGACCGCGGTGCCGCCGCGGCAGATGAGCAATGTCTGGCTCTTGTCGCGGGGGTTTCCGGTTTCTCGTGCCAAGGGAACGAGTTCTCGCTCGTGCGCATTGACGATGGCTTGCGCGGCAAACTCCGGGAGGGTGCTCGCCACGTGAGCGAGCGGGGCGTTGAAGACGACTCCGTAATCGTCGTGTTTGCCGTTGCGTCCCGGTGCGAAGTAGAACTGCGTGACAAGAATGCCGGAGAGAGCGCCCGAGGACGGCAGGTTAATCAGGATTGCGCCAGGATGCGCCAAGAAGGGCCGGTACAAGGCGGTATCGATCTGGCACGCGCGTACCCTCTCCAATACGGTTTCAAAACTCAGCGCGGTTGCTCCAACCGCGTGAGAGCATTGCAGCGCGAGCGCCATCAAGGAGCGCATTACGCCCGGTGGCTGGCGCCGCTTGGAAATCATGCGTGCCGCGCCTGAGGGAGTTTGAGTAGGCACCACATCGCCATCCAGGGCCACAACTGCGCCACCCACCACGTAGCCCCATTGATGCTCGATACATGTGCGTGGGCAATAGGCTGCACGATGACAGCCAGATAGGGGTTCACTGGCACCGCCCACGAGAGCGCGCAGGCGCCTAGAAGCGTGCTCAAACCCAACGCCTTCATGGACGCTCCCGCCGAATGCCAGAGGGCTAGCAGGATGACCCCCCCCAGCACTCCGGCCGCAAGACTTGGGGTCAGCCACAGCAAAGGCTGGGGAGTTCTGAGTAACGCATGCCCAGCCAAGGCCTTGAGCAGCGCCCCGCCCCCCAACAAAATCCCCGCCCCTCGTATCCATGATTTCCGCGATAACGTGAGAATTCCGAGGAAGGCGCCAACACCAGCTAAATTCAGAGCGGTTTGCAGCGTTTCCAAGAGGAGGTAGGTGCGCGCACTGTAGGGCAGCCGGTGCTCGTTGCCCAGAAGGCTTCCCAGATTGGCGGTGCCGAGGAAACCAAGCTCGGGATTGAGTTGCACGAAGAGCCAGACCAGCGCGAGAGTGATGGCAAAGTCCGCCATGACGCCCTGCGACACCCGCCGCATCCGGTACGCGCGTAGCCGCTCGCGTACCGCCCACACTTTGTCCAGGACGCAGCCGGTGGCAGCACCGAGAAAGGCGCCTGCCCCGTTGCTCGCCAGATCGAGATTGGAAGCTATGCGTGCGGGAAGGTAGCCTTGCAGGGATTCCAAGCAAAAACTCAATCCGAATCCGGCCAAGGTAGAAAGAATCAACGCCCTTGGCCTGGGGCGGCGGCGCAGAAAATGCAACGCCAATAGGAACCCCAAGGGCGCATAACCGGCGACGTTGAGCGGTATCTCCCAGGCATGGAGGTAGCGTGGCCAGCCGCTTGCAAGGTAAGCCCAGATCCCCTCGGCGGGCGCGCGCCACCCGGAAAAGGAGTAAAGGCTGGCGTTGAGAATGAGCAGCGTATAGGCGCCCGTGAGGAAGGGTAGGAGCTGGGATCTTGCCGGTGCGGCCAAGGCCACACCCGTATCTATAGGGGGAGTGCTCATGATCTCTCGTGGCATCATGCCACCTGTGTTCGCCGTATTCCAGCGGCTTATTCTCTTGGACCACACCCATGACCTATTTCGATATCTTCAACGGTGACGCGGACGGACTGTGCGCCTTGCACCAATTGCGCCTGGCCGACCCGCGGCCCTCCGTCAAGATCACCGGCGTCAAGCGCGACACGGTGCTGGTGGAGCGCGCCCCAGCCGCCGCCGGCGACCAACTCACGGTCCTCGATATTGGGCTGGATCAAAATCGCGCGGGGCTCAACAAAGCCTTGGAGGCCGGAGCCAGTTGCCGCTATTTCGATCATCATTTCGCCGGAGAAATCCCGGAGCATCCGGCCTTGCGCGTGCATATCCGAACGGACCCGGACGTGTGCACGAGCCTGTTGGTGGACGAATATCTGGAAGGGGAGTATCGCTTGTGGGCCATTACTGCCGCCTTCGGAGATGGCCTCACGCCGGTGGCGGAACAGCTATGCCGCGACTTCGGCTTGAACGATCCTGATCGCGAGGCACTGCGCGAACTGGGTGAGGCCCTGAATTACAACGCCTACGGGGAATCCCTGGAAGACTTGCATTTTCACCCTGCCGCGCTTTATGAGCGCGTGCAAACCTTTCTCGACCCCCGAGATTTCGCCCGCGATGACCCGGCCTTCGCGCAGCTTCGCGCCGGATACCGGAAGGATCTGCAATTCGCCTCCCGGCAATCCCCCATGCTTGCCACGGCCGCGCATTTTGCGCTGGCGCTGCCCAACGAGGCTTGGACGCGAAGAATCAATGGCGTACTGGCCAACCGGCTGGCGCAGGAACATCCGCGGCGCGCACACGCCATCCTTATTCCAAAGCAAGGCGGCTACTTGGTAAGCGTGCGCGCGCCCGCCGGCAACCCGAAAGGCGCGGATGCGTTTTGCAGAAAATTTCCCACGGGGGGCGGGCGTTCGGGAGCCGGCGGCATCAACTTGCTCCCGAGCGCGGAACTGAAGCGGTTTCTGGCGGAGTTCGAGGCGGCGTTCTAGCCTATTTCTTCGCCTTGATCTGCGTCCACAGGCGGTTTAGCGTCCGGCGCTGGGCAGAACTCATTTCGGTGAGCATTTCCAGTTTCTTGGCCGCCTCGGCATCGGGGAAAATCGCCTTCATTTCCTTGATGCCAGGCTTGATGAAGGGCTGAGCTTGTGTGTTGGGGTTACCAGCGCCCACCATGTTGGTGAGGTCGGCGGAATTCTGGCCTTCCAGAAGGAAGTTGATGAACTGATGCGCGAGATCCGGGCGCGGCGCGTTCTTGGTGACCACCATGGCATCCAGGGCGAGCACGGCGCCATCCTTGGGTAGGGCATGGCGGATATGGAATTTTTGCTTCGCCTGCTGCGCACCGAGATCGGCTTGGTAGATGTCCGTCGAGTATCCATGCACCAGCCAAGAGCGTCCGGCGGCGAGATCCTCGATATAGCCCGTGGCCTTGAAGGCCGACCAATAGGGCTTCGCCTTCAAAATTACCGCCTTGGCTTCCTCCCACTTCTTGGGATCGCGCTCATTCACCGAGTAGCCCAGGTAGCGTAGGGCCGCTGCCATCAACTCGTTCTGGCTGTCCAGTACCGTCACCTTTTTCTTGACCTTCTCCAGAATCTTCGGATCGAAGATCGCGGACCAGGAATCCACGGTAATGCCCAGCTCTTTCATCTTCTCTTCGTTGTACCCCAGCATCGTGATGCTGTAGGCATAGGGGACGGAGTACTTGTTGCCCGGGTCGAAGGACGTATTCAAATACGCAGGGGCGATGTTCTTCAAATTTGGAATCTTGCCTGCATCCAACGCCTGGATCTGCCCATTCTTGGCCATTCCTAGGATGTAGTTGGAGGTGGGCACCAAGATGTCGTAACCCGTGGCGCCGGCGGCAAGCTTCGCCACCAGTTCCTCGTTGTCGCTAAAGTAACTCTGCTTCACTTTGCATGCGCAAGCTTTCTCGAAGCGCGCCACCGTTTGCGGGTCGATGTATTGGTTCCAGTTGTAGAGGTGTAGCACGTCGTCCTTGGCGAGGGCGCAAGCGCTGGCGAGAGAAAGAGCAAGGACCAATAGCTGTTTCATTTGTCTCCTAGGACGGCTAAGGTTATTCGGCTTGCCGAAGCACGTTCGGCGAAAGCTTCGAGGCGGCAAGTATCAGCATCAGCGTCACCAGCATCAAGAGAGTCGACACTGCGTTGACTTCCGGCGTGACGGTAACCTTCACCATGGTGTAGATCTTAAGCGGAAGCGTCATGACGTCCGCCCCGGCGGTGAAGTAGGTGATGACGAAATCGTCGATGGACAAGGTAAATGCCATCAAGGCCCCGGCGATGACGCCCGGCATGATGAGCGGAAGGGTCACCAGCCGAAAGGCTTTCCACGGTGAGGCGCCCAGGTCACGGGCAGCTTCCACCAGGCCCTCGTCCATGCCCGCCAAGCGCGACCGCACCACGATGGCCACGAACCCCACGCAAAAAGCGATATGAGCGAGCGTGATGGAAACGAGGCCCAGGGTGAGATTGATGGTCACGAAAAAGATGAGCAGGCTCACGCCCATGAGAATCTCAGGGATGGCTATGGGCGCGACCACCAGGATGGGTAAGACCTTGGGTTTGAACTTGTACAGCGCGAACCCGGCCATGGTCCCAAGAAGAGTGGAGACCGCGCTCGCCACCAACCCTATCAGCAGCGAATTCCACGCCGCATGCAGCATCTCCTCGTCCTGGAACAAGACTTGGTACCACTTCCAGGTAAATCCCACCCATTGCGCGTTCATGGTGGAGTCGTTGAAGGAGTAGGCCACCACCACGGCCAGGGGTGCGTAGAGAAAAACGTAGGCGGCGATTCCCGCGGCCCACAATGCCTTTGAGCGTCTCACAGGCGCGATCTCCTGGCGAACCAGGCAGCAAGCCCGGCGGCGGCGATGGCGATGGCGGTGAGGATCATGGAGAGCACGCTCCCAAAGGGCCAATCGCGGGTATCCAGGAATTGTTGCTTGATGACGTTGCCGATCATGATTCCGCTGGTACCGCCCAGAATGTCCGGAATGGCGAATATGCCGAAGGCCGGGATGAAAACCAAGGCCGCGCCTGCATAGACGCCCGGCAAGGAAAGGGGAAAGGTCACGCGCCAGAAGCGTTGCCACGCGTTGGCGCCTAAGTCCTGGGCGGCGTCGAGCAAGCTGGGGTCGTGTTTCTCGAGATTGGCGTACAAGGGGAGCACCATGAAGGGTAGATGCACATAGACCAGCCCTATCACCACGGCCAGGGGCGTGTAGAGCAGCTCCATGGTTCCCAAGCCTGCCCATTGCGTCAGGGTGTTGAGCCCCAGCGTAAACGCCGATTGTGGCCCGAGAATGATCATCCAAGCGTAAACGCGGATGAGAAAATTACTCCAGAAGGGCAAGATCACCAGCAAGACGAGCAGATCGCGAATTTTCATGGGGCTGCGCGCGATCAGCAGCGCCAAGGGATAGGCGATGATCAAACAAGCCAAGGTTGTGACTACCGCGTAACCGAAGGACTTGAGAAACAGCTCCGCGTAGAGCGAATCGCTAAAAAAAAGCCGGTAACTCTCCAGCGTGACATCGAGATGCAGCCGTCCGTCCTCGCCCTTCAAGAGCAGCGGCGCCAAACCGCCAAACTCGCCTGGCTGCCGAAAAGAGGCCACCACCATGATGAGGGTGGGAATGGCAAAAAAAATCAGCAGGTAGAAGAGCGGTGGTCCGCCAACCAGCCATCTTTGAGTGCGCGAAATCTTCACGCGCCTAATGTCATCTGTCATCTGTCCTCTATTCGAGCAGGAAGCTTCCGGCGTCGGCGCGCCAGCTTACCTCCACCGCATCGCCGGGTTCGAAGAACTTGGCGCGTCCTGGGGCGGAGTTGGGCAGCATGGTCTCGACGCGCTGGCCATTCTCCATCTCCACGACATAAATGGTCACGTCGCCCAAGTAAAGAAAATCGAACACCTTGCCGCGGAAGTGATTGAGCGCCCCATCGCCAGGCACGGAGTGACCGATGGAAATTTTTTCCGGGCGCAGTGCCAGCACGCCCTTTGAACCCACCACCGCCCCTTCGGATTGTTGCGTGCGCACCGCGCCCAGGCCAGAGATGTTCAGTGCCACTTGGTCCCCATGTGTCCCCGTCACCTCGGCATCGAGCAGGTTGCATGTGCCGATGAAATCGGCCACGAAACGATTCCTTGGGCTGCCATAGATTTTCGAGGGTTCATCCAGTTGCTCGATGCGGCCGTGATTCATTACCGCGATGCGATGGGCTAACGCCAGGGCTTCCTGCTGGTCGTGAGTGACGTAGATGAACGTGACCCCGACCTCCTTCTGCAAAGTGATCAACTCAAGCTGCATTTGCTCCTTGAGCTTGGCGTCCAATGCCGCAAGCGGTTCGTCGAGCAAAAGAATCTTGGGCCGGTTGACCAGGGCTCGCGCCACCGCCACCCGCTGGCGCTGGCCGCCCGACAACTCGTTGGGATAGCGCTTGCTCATGCCCGTGAGCCGGACATCCTCCAGGGCCTCATCCACCCGCGCGCGAATTTGCGCGAGCGCCACCTTCGCCATGCGCAGTGGAAAGGCGATATTGTCGAACACGCTCATATGGGGAAACAGCGCGTAGCTCTGAAATACGGTGTGCACGTTGCGGTGTTCTGGCGCCATGCCGGTAATTTCCCGGCCATCTATCCATAACTCGCCGCTGCCGGGCTGGTCGAACCCCGCGATCATGCGTAGAAGCGTCGTCTTGCCACACCCCGACGGTCCTAGCAAACAGAAGAATTCTCCCGCCTCGATGGAGAGCGAGACTTTATCCACGGCGGTAAAGCTTCCGAAGCGCCTCGTGACGTTCTTTATTTCTAGTAGTGCCATCCCTGACCTGAAGTAGCGTGCGGGCGGATTCTAGCAAGGGAAGGCTACAGTCACCCGCGTGAAATAAAACCGCCATGAAGATGTCACGCCAGCATGTTTTCATCGGCATCATGCCAAAGTTCAAACCCGCTCACTGAAGCCCGCGCCGGGCTCGCACCAGCGTTACCGGACAATCTGGATTTCCGATATTCATCTCGGCACGCCAGGTTGCCAGGCGGAATATTTACTGGATTTCCTGCGCCACAACGAATCCGACTATCTCTACTTGGTCGGAGATATTGTCGATGGCTGGCAGATCAAGCGCTCCTGGTATTGGACGCAAGCGCATAACGACGTGGTGCAGAAGATCCTTCGCAAGGCGCGCAAAGGCACCCAGGTCACCTATATCGCGGGCAATCACGACGAGGGACTACGCCACGTCTTGGGCTATTCCTTCGGGGAGATACAGATCGCGGACGAAGCCATTCACGCAATGGCGGACGGGCGCAAGCTATTGGTGATCCATGGCGACCTATACGACGGGGTGATTCAACAAGCCAAGTGGCTGGCTGTCGTGGGCGACAACCTCTACAACTTCATCCTAAAGCTGAACCGTTGGTTCAACCATGCGCGGGCGCGCTTGGGGTTGGATTACTGGTCGTTATCGCAGTATCTGAAGCACAAGGCGAAGAACGCGGTGAATTTCATCTCGGACTTCGAGACCGCCGTGGCGCGGGAAGCCAAAGCTCGCGGCGTGCACGGCGTGGTGTGCGGGCATATTCACAAGCCGGTCATCCGCACCATAGAGGGCGTTCTGTATTGCAACGATGGAGATTGGGTGGAGAGCCTTTACGCCTTGGTGGAGACGTACCAGGGCGAGTTGAAATTGATTCATTGGCAAAAGCTGTTGGGTAGCCCAGAGCATTCCGCGCACTTACTCGTTGAAGAGGAGCTTTCCTTATGAAAGTAATGGTCGTTACCGATGCTTGATCCCCGCAAGTCAATGGCGTGGTGACGACGCTGGGGAAGATTCGAAACGGATTGGAGGCACGCGGGCACGAGACGGATTTCTTGACGCCCGCGGAGCTCACCTCCATGCCTTGCCCCACCTATCCCGAGATCCGGATGAGCATACTCCCCTATGGCCGGGTGGCAAGGCGCATCGAACAGTCACAACCTCGTGCCATTCACATCGCGACGGAAGGCCCGTTGGGCATCGCGGCACGCGGATACTGCGTGCGCAACCGCATCGCCTTTACCACGGCCTATCACACGCGGTTTCCTGAGTACGTGCATGCGCGCACCCGGCTCCCCGTGAACGTGAGTTACCGCTGGTTGCGCCACTTTCATGGCCCCTCTCGCGCCGTCATGGTACCCACGCCCGCGATTCGCGACGACCTGGCCCGTAGGGGATTCGATAACACGGTGCTGTGGACGCGCGGCGTGGATACCAAAACCTTTTGCCCAGGTGACCGAACCTTGCTCAAAACAGACCGGCCGGTGTTCCTCTACGTGGGACGGGTGGCCGTGGAGAAAAACATCGAAGCGTTTCTCAAACTCGATTTGCCGGGGTCAAAATGGGTGGTGGGCGAGGGGCCGCAACGCGCGAAAATCGAGAAAACCTATCCTGATGTTCATTTCGCGGGCATCAAATCCCCTGTGGAGCTGGCCGCGTATTACCGCGCGGCCGACGTGTTTGTCCTTCCCAGCCTCACCGACACCTTCGGCTTGGTCATCCTCGAGGCGCTGGCTTGCGGCACGCCCGTGGCCGCCTTTCCGGTGGCAGGCCCCATCGATGTGATCGGCTCGGCGCCCGTGGGAGTACTCGACAGCGATCTGCGGGGGTGGCATGCATGGCCGCGCTCCGTATATCGCGCGATGCGGCACGCCGCTACGCGGAAAGTTTCGCTTGGGGGCACCTCTAATAATCACTTTTCTACGACGGATCTCTTACCGCGTTAGCGAAATGAGTTTCATTCTCGGCCAGGTGACCTTCAGCCGGGTTATTTCTCGCCTTTCAAGGCGTTTTGCGAGCCTCTTCACTGGCTTTGTATCAAACTTACCCAACTGCACACGGATTGACCACTTGCGGGGCTAATGCGCTTTTTGCGGCACGCTTGATCAACTGCATCAGGCGCACCATGTTGTAGACCAGGTTCA
>SHXO01000002.1 GCA_009693245.1 Betaproteobacteria bacterium
CAGGCGGCGGCGCCAAGAACCCCCGCGCCGCCCGCGAGAAAGGCCCATTGGCGTATACCGTGGCCGGTGAAATCCGGAACGAAGTACCACCCCATGCCGGCTCCCATCAAGGCAAACAGGAGTACGGTGAGTATCAGTCCTAGGAATCCGATTCGTCTTAGCATGGGGGTGGACCCGGCTCCTGAACTGTTCTTCGAGTTGGACGGCGGCGTCCTCACCAGCAAACCCATGAAGGGCACCGCCGGACGTGGCCTGTGGGGGGCGGACGACGAGGCCAAGGCCCAGCGCCTATGGAACTAGGCCAAGGACCGCGCCGAGAACGTGATGATCGTGGACATGGTGCGTAACGACCTGGGCCGTATCGCCCGCACGGGCAGCGTCACGGTGCCGAAATTGTTCGAGACCGAGCGCTATCCCACCTTGTGGCAGATGACCTCCACGGTGCGGGCGCGGTCCAACGCAACGCTCACCGAGATCTTGCGAGCAATGTTTCCGGCGGCCTCCATCACCGGTGCGCCAAAAGCCCGCGCCACGCGGATCATCGCGGATTTGGAGACCACGCCGCGCGGTGTCTATACTGGATGCGTGGGTTACTTGGCCCCTGGAGGCCGCGCGCAATTCAACGTGGCGATTCGCACCGCCGTCATCGATCGCCAGAGCAACCGGATCGAGTACGGGGTGGGCGGCGGCATCATTTGGGACTCCACCAGCTCGGCGGAATACGCGGAGTGTTTGCTCAAGGCACGCATCGTCACGGACGCGCCGCCGCCCTTCGAATTGCTGGAAACGCTGCTGTGGGAGCCCGGTCGCGGGTATTTTCTGCTGAATGAGCATCTGCTTCGCCTACGCGATTCGGCGCTTTACCTGGATGTACCGGTGGATATCGCGGAGGTGGAGGCCGCGCTCCTGGCCGCAGTGCCCGAAGGCGCGGCGCAACCCCGGCGCGCCAGGCTCCTGGTTAGCCGGACGGGTGAGATAAAAATTTCGCTTCAGCCCGCACCCGCGAATGCGGACGCGATTGCCCGTCTTGCCGTGGCGCCCGCGCCTGTGAACCGGAGCAATCCCTTCCTCTATCACAAGACCACCCACCGGGATGTCTACGAGCAAGCAAAGGCCGCATCCCCCGGCTACGACGACGTCGTCCTCTGGAACGAAGCGGGAGAGGTTACCGAGACTACCATCGCCAACATCGCGATCGAATGCAAGGGACGTCTTATCACGCCTCCGGTGCGATGCGGTCTCCTCGCGGGAGTTTTTCGCAACGCCATGCTGGCGCAAGGTAAGTTGGCCGAAGCCCCCATCACCCTCGACGAATTGCGCGAGGCCCCACGCATATTCTTGCTCAATTCCGTGCGCAAATGGCGCAAAGCGAGCGTGCGCTAGAACGAGCGATACTTACCCAATCGCCAATGATCGAACAATAAGGAATGACTATGGGCACCGTTGACGTATACAGAATTACCGACCGCTTGGATCAAACCACCCTGGACGTGCTTGTGGCGCGGCTGGAAGCGCGTGGCAAACATCCGCGCGTGATCGAGATGATCAGCGAATATCTTGGCGCCATGAACATCGACGGCGCGCAAGACGTTCTGGACATCGGCTGCGGCACCGGCGTCGTGTCGCGCGCGATCGCGCGGCGCCTGAAGTTTGGCGGCAGGATCATCGGTATCGATCTTAGCCCCTATCTGACCCATGCCGCGGCGCGCCTGGCCGAAGCCGAGGGGCTGGGCCATCGCATCGACTTCAGAACCGGCGATTCGCACATCCTCGGAATACCGGAACGTTCCCTCGATGCCGTGGTGGCTCACACATTACTGAGCCATGTGGACAACCCCGGCGCGGTGCTCGCGGAGATTTACCGAATCCTCAAACCTGGTGGCACGGCCGCCATTTTCGATGGCGATTTCGCTTCCATGACCTTCGCCAGTAGCGATCCCGAACAGGGTAAGCGCGATGAAGAACGCATCATCAACGCCATCGTGACGCAACCCCTGGTGATGCGCCAGATGCCCGAGCTATTGCAGCAGGCGGGATTCAAGCTCGAGAAGTCTTTTCCCTACGTCGTCGCCGATATCGGCACGATGGATTATTGGGTACCGGGGATCGAATCTTTTCGCAAGGTCCTGCCCAAATCCGGCGCCATGTCGCAACAGGAGGCGGACCGGTGGGCCGATGCCATGGTGGAGAGGTCAAACCAGGGTACGTTCTTCGGGGCGAGTAACTTCTACACCTACATAGCGAGGCGCCCTTAAGCGGCCAGACCCGCCTTGATGTCGCGGGCTGTTTCCACCACGGCGGATAACTCCTCGCCCAGAAGCGTGATGTGCCCCATCTTGCGGCCCGCGCGCGCCTGCGCCTTGCCGTACAGGTGCAGCTTGGCGCGCGGGTGCGCCAGCACCTTGCGCCAGTCCGGTTCGCCGCGCCGCCACGCATCGCCCAGAATGTTCACCATGACGGCGGGACAATGCAGCGACGTATCGCCCAGCGGCAGCTTCGCCAGGACGCGGGCTTGCTGCTCGAATTGCGAGGTGACGCAAGCGTCGATGGTGTAATGCCCGCTGTTGTGCGGGCGCGGAGCGATTTCGTTGGCGAGCAAGCGGCCGTCGCGCAGGATAAAAAATTCCACGCATAGCACGCCGCGATAATCCAGTTGCCCGGCGATGCGGATGGCGGATTCTCGCGCCTTGTGCGCGATGCTCTCGCTCACCCGGGCCGGTACGATGCTCAAATCGAGGATGCCGTTCACGTGCTCGTTCTCGGATACGGGATAGGTGGCGGTCTCCCCTTCGAAGCCGCGCACCACGACCACGGAGACTTCCAATGCCAGATCCAACATGCGTTCCAGCACGCAGGGTTTTTGGCCAAGCTCCCGGAAGGCGCCGGCGAGTTGGTCTTGGGTGCGAACGCGGATCTGGCCCTTACCGTCGTAGCCCAGACGGCTCAATTTCAAGATGCCGGGTAGCAATGCCGCATTGCCGGCGGCGCCGGTACCGGCGGGAGATTCGATGATGGCGAACGGGGCCACTTCGATTCCGATGTCCGACAAAAAACGCTTTTCTCGAATGCGGTCCTGCGCAACGGAAACGCTTTGCGCGCCCGGGCTGACCAAGCAGTGCTGGGCGAGAAATTCCAAGGCAGCGGCGGGCACGTTCTCGAATTCGGTGGTGGCCGCCTTGCAATGCCGCGCCAGTTCTTGCAAAGCCTTGCTGTCAAGGTAGTCCGCTTGAATATGGCGGTCGGCCACGATTCCCGCAGGACTTTCCGCTCCGGGATCGAGCACCAGCACTTTGTAACCCATGCTTTGCGCCGCCATGGTGAACATGCGGCCAAGCTGGCCTCCGCCCAGGAGGCCCAGCCAGGAACCCGGCGGAATCATTTCTTCGGGGGCAACGTCATGGCGCGCACGGTTTCTTGCTGCTTGGCGCGGAACTCATCGAGTTTCTTGGCGAGGGCCTTATCCGTCGTGGCTAGAAGGGCGATGGCGAAGAGCGCGGCATTCACGGCGCCGGCTTCGCCCACGGCAAAAGTGGCCACCGGTACGCCGCGCGGCATCTGCACGATGCAGAGCAAGGAATCGAGTCCCTGCAGATGCTTGCTGGGCACCGGAACACCCAGCACAGGAAGGATGGTCTTGGCCGCGATCATCCCGGCGAGGTGAGCGGCCCCGCCAGCGCCCGCGATGATGCAGCGAAGCCCGCGGCCAGCCGCCGATTCGGCGTAGCGGAACATGTCATCCGGCGTGCGATGCGCTGAGACAACCTTCGCTTCATGGGCAACGCCGAAGCGCTCTAAATACTGGGCCGCATGTTGCATGACTTCCCAGTCGCTGTCGCTGCCCATCACCACGCCTACCAATGGTTGTGTCATGACTACGCTCTCTCGCCGATGCGAACGATCTTCATGAGGTTGGTGCCCCCCGGCTGGCCGATGGGTTCCCCGAAGGTGAGCACGATGAGATCGCCCGCCTTCACCACGCCGGCTTCGACCAGCCGCTCTTCCGCCATGCGCAACAAGGTATCGCGGCTATCGCCCTCGTATTGCAGCATGATGGGGAACACGTCGCGAAACAAGGAAACCTTGTAGCGCGTGGAGACTTCTGGCGTCAGCGCGTAGATGGGTACACCGCAGTTCAGCCGCGACATCCACAGCGCCGTGGAACCTGACGACGTGAGTGCGGCTATGGCCTTCACCTTCAAGTGATAGGCGGTGAACAACGCCGCCATGGCGATGGATTGATCCACGCGCGTGAACACACGGTCGAGAAAATCCCGGTCGAGCGTGACTTCCTTGGACTTCTCCGCTTCCAGGCACACGCGCGCCATGGCTTCCACGGTTTCCACGGGATATTTGCCACTCGCCGTTTCCGCGGAGAGCATCACGGCATCGGTACCATCCAGCACGGCATTGGCCACGTCGGATACTTCGGCGCGGGTCGGCAACGGGCTGTTGATCATGGATTCCATCATCTGCGTGGCGGTGATGGTGAGTTTGTTTCTTTCGCGCGCCATGCGGATCATCTTCTTCTGCAGCGCCGGCACGGCGGCATCTCCCACTTCCACGGCGAGATCGCCGCGCGCCACCATGATGGCATCGGCCGCGTTCACGACTTCCTCCAATGCGTTGATGGCTTCGGCACGTTCGATCTTGGCGATGAGCAGGGCCTTGCCTCCAGCGGCACGCATCAGCTCACGCGCCATGTACATGTCGGCACCGCTCTTGGGAAAGGACACGGCGAGAAAGTCCGCTTTGATCTGCGCCGCGGTACGGATGTCCTCCATATCCTTGCCGGTCAAGGAGGGAGCGGTGAGGCCGCCACCTTGGCGGTTGATGCCCTTGTTGTTGGACAACTCGCCGCCGTGGCGCACGACAGTCATGACTTGGCTGCCGCGCACCTCCTTCACGTCGAGCACAATACGGCCGTCGTCGAGCAGCAGCACGGATCCCGCGGGCGCATCGGAAGTCAGTTCCTTGTAATCCAGCCCGACGCGCTCCTGGTTCCCCAGTTCGCACTCCGCGTCAAGAACGAAGGTGTCGCCCTTGTTCAAGGTGACCTTGCCGGAAGCGAACTTGCCGATACGGATCTTCGGGCCTTGCAAATCCACCATGACACCCACGGTTCGCTGCTGTTCGCGCGCGATCTCGCGCACGAGCATGGCGCGGTCTATGTGGTCTTGCGCCTTGCCGTGGGAGAAATTCATCCGCACCACGTTGACGCCCGCGGCGATCATGCGCGAGAGCACTTCGCGGCTTTCAGATGCGGGGCCGAGAGTTGCGACAATCTTGGTACTGCGCCGCATGAAAATCCTTTGGAAAAAAATAAAAGGGGCTTCGCGGGCGGGGTATTGACCCCGCCCTTGACCAAAGAGCGGCTACATAGTCGCCCACTTTGGAAACCCCCGAAGCTAGTCCCCGCGCCCAGAGCGCGGAGAATACAAGTTTATCTACGATGCCGCGCGTCGTTCCAGTATCTCCACCGCCGGGAGTTTCTTGCCTTCAAGAAACTCCAGGAACGCGCCGCCCGCGGTGGAGACATAACCCATCTTGGAGGTGACGCCAAATTTTTCCAGGGCCGCTATCGTGTCGCCGCCGCCGGCGAGAGAAAAAGCGGGAGACGAGGCAATGGCGTAGGCTAACTCGCGCGTGCCGCGTGCGAATAGATCGAACTCGAAAACACCCAAGGGCCCGTTCCACACCACCGTGCCCGCGCTGGCCAGCAGTGCCCCGAGCATGGCGGAAGTTTGGGGCCCGGCGTCCAGGATGAGATCGTCATCCGCCACCGCGCTGGCGGGCTTGGTGGTAGCCGTGGCCGTGGCGGAGAACTCCTTGGCCACCACGACGTCCACGGGCAAATGCACATTACCGCCCTTGGCCTTCAGTTTATCCATCACCTTCTTCGCTTCGCCTAGCAAGGCGGCCTCGCACAACGACTTGCCAATTCGCATCCCCGCCGCAGCCATGAAGGTATTGGCGATGCCGCCGCCCACGATGAGTTGATCCACCTTATCCGACAACGCATCGAGCACCGTGAGCTTGGTGGACACTTTCGAGCCGCCGACGATGGCGACCAGCGGATGCTTGGGATGCTTGAGCGCCTTGCCGAGGGCCTCCAACTCCGCCGCCAGCAGCGGGCCCGCGCAAGCGACGGGCGCATACTTGGCCACGCCATGGGTGGTGGCCTCGGCGCGGTGGGCGGTGGCAAAGGCATCGTTGACATAGACATCGCATAAGGCGGCGATGCGTCTGGCCAAAGCGTCGTCGTTCTTCTTCTCGCCCTTGTTCACGCGGCAATTTTCCAGCATAACGACGTTACCGGGTTGCACGCTTACGCCGTCGAGCCAATTTTGTTTGAGCGGAACATCGCGCTTGAGCAGTTCGCTCAGGCGTTTGGCGATGGGCGCCAAAGAGTCCTTAGGATGCAACTCACCTTCAGTGGGGCGGCCCAGGTGCGAGGTCACCATCACCGCGGCGCCCGCCTTCAACGCGTGCTCGATGCCAGGAACGGATGCGCGTATGCGGGTGTCGTCAGTAATGGCTCCGCTCTCGTCCTGGGGTACGTTGAGGTCAGCGCGTATGAGGACTCGCTTGTTGCGCAAGTCCAGATTGGTCATTTTTATAATTGGCATGGTCCGTTGCCGGTGGTCGATTCCATCATCCCCACCCTTGTGGCTCCGGCTTTACCTAAAGGTAAGCCTTCACCGCAACAAGCCGCTTCGCGGCGTGTTGTCCCGTGGGAAGAAGGGCTTTTACTTCCCTCGCCCTCCGGGAGTGGGATCGAGGGTGAGGGAGAAAGCGTATCCATTATTTCGCGTTCATCAGTGCGACCGTGGTATCCAGCATTCGGTTGCTGAAGCCCCATTCGTTGTCATACCAGCTGCTTACTTTTACTAGGGTTCCATCGGACACCTTGGTCAGCGTGGCGTCGAAGATGGATGAGGCAGGATTGTGATTGAAATCCACCGACACCAGCGGCTCCACGTTGTAGAGAAGAATGCCCTTCAATTCGCCATCCGCCGCTTGCTTGATGGCCGCGTTTACTTCATCCACTGTCGTGGCCCGTTTGGCGACGAAGGTCAAGTCCACGAGGGACACATTGATGGTGGGCACGCGCACGGCAAAGCCATCTAGCTTGCCGTTGAGTTCGGGCAGCACCAAGCCCACGGCGGCAGCGGCGCCGGTCTTGGTGGGAATCATGGATTGCGTGGCGGAGCGGGCGCGGCGCAGATCCTCGTGATAGACGTCCGTCAGCACCTGGTCGTTTGTGTAGGCGTGAATGGTGGTCATGAGGCCGCTCACGACGCCGATGCCCTCATGCAGGGCCTTGACCATGGGCGCCAAGCAATTCGTGGTGCACGAGGCGTTGGAGATCACGGTGTGAGCCGCCTTCAGCGTCTTGTGATTCACCCCATAGACCACGGTGGCATCCACGTCCTTACCGCCCGGCGCGGAAATGATGACTTTCTTGGCCCCCGCGGTGAGATGGGCGCCAGCCTTCTCCTTCGTGGTGAAAAGCCCCGTGCACTCCAGCACCACATCGACCTTCAAATCCTTCCAGGGAAGTTCGGCCGGGTTACGCTTCGCGCTGACCTTGATCTTGTCGCCATTGACGACCAGATGGTCGCCCTCCACCGCGACGGTACCGGGGAATGGCCCGTGAGCGGTGTCGTAACGGGTGAGGTGGGCATTGGTTTCGGGGCTGCCAAGATCGTTGATAGCAACGATCTGGATGTCGTGCTTCTTGCCGCCCTCGTAATGGGCGCGAAGAATGTTGCGCCCGATGCGGCCATAGCCGTTGATGGCAACGCGGATAGTCATCGGTGAGAGCTCCTATATAGGGGTCGAGAAAAGAAGGATTCTAGCCTTCGGCGGAACCTCCCGTGAGACCGGTCAATCGACCGTGAGCGATTTCGCAACATTGAGGGGCTTGTGGCTACGGCCGCTTCGCTTAACTTGTCCCTGGGGCCAAGTTAGCCTTCGCCGAAAGCCTCGCGCGAAATCATTCACTCGACCGTGACTGATTTCGCAAGATTGCGGGGCTTGTCCACATCGGTTCCGCGTGCGACAGCGGCGTTGTAAGCCAGCAGTTGAACGGGAATGGAGTGGACGACGGGGGAGAGCACTCCCGCGTGGCGCGGCGTGCGGATAACGTGTACGCCTTCGCTCTCGGTGAAATGACTGTCCAGATCGGCGAAGACGAAGAGTTCACCACCGCGCGCACTCACCTCTTGCATGTTGGACTTGACCTTTTCCAGCAGCGTGTCGTTGGGCGCGATGACCACCACTGGCATGTCGCTATCGACCAGCGCCAAGGGGCCGTGCTTGAGTTCGCCTGCGGGATAGGCCTCGGCGTGGATGTAGGAAATTTCCTTCAGCTTCAAGGCACCTTCCAGCGCGATGGGGTAGTGAATACCGCGGCCCAAGAAGAGCGCGTGGTGTTTGGTGGCGAAGCGCTCCGACCAGACGCGAATCTGGGCTTCGAGGTTGAGCGCGTGCTGCACGCTGCCGGGCAGGTGACGCATGGCGGTAAAGTGATTGGCCTCCTGCTCCATGCCAAGGCGCCCCTTGGCCTTGGCGATGGCGAGCGTCAAGGTGAAAAGCGCGGTGAGTTGCGTGGTGAAGGCCTTGGTGGAGGCAACGCCGATCTCGGCGCCCGCGCGTGTGAAAAACACGAATTTGGAATTGCGCGGAATGGCGCTCTCACGCACGTTGCAGATGGAGAGCGTTTCCTCTTGTCCCAGTTCTACCGCCCGCTTCAGCGCTTCCATGGTGTCCAGGGTTTCGCCGGACTGGGAGATTGTGACGATCAATTGCTTGGGATTGGCCACCACGTCGCGGTAACGGTATTCGCTGGCGATCTCCACGTTGCAAGGGATCTTCGCTATGGATTCCATCCAGTAGCGCGCCACGCTGCCCGCGTAGTAGCTGGTGCCACAGGCAAGGATTTGCACGCCCTCGATCTCCTTGAACGACTTCTCCGCGCCGGTGCCGAAGAGCTGGGGGACGAAGCCTTCGGCGATGACTTGTTCCATGGTATCGAACAATGCCTTGGGTTGTTCGTGGATTTCCTTCTGCATGAAGTGCTTGTAGGGACCCAGTTCCAAGGATGCCAGCGAGACATCGGAAACATTGACCTTGCGCACGATGGGCTGGCCGCTCTTGTCGTAGATGCGCACGGACTCGCGGGTGATTTCCGCCACATCGCCTTCGTCCAGGTAGATCACCCGGCGCGTGGCGGAGAGCACCGCGGAGACGTCGGAGGCCACGAAATTCTCGCCGTCTCCCAAGCCGATCAATAGCGGGCAGCCCATGCGTGCGCAGATGAAACGGTTAGGCTCCTTGAGGCTGACCACGGCGATGGCGTAAGCGCCGACGAGCTCGCCCACCGCGATCTGCGTGGCGCGCAGCAGATCGTATTGCTGGACGAGGTAGTAGTGAATGAGGTGCGCGATGACTTCCGTGTCGGTCTGGGATTCGAATTGGTAACCCAGTTTTTTCAGCCGGTCGCGCTGTTGTTCGTGGTTCTCTATGATGCCGTTGTGCACCACGCTCACCAGTCCGCCCGAAATGTGCGGATGCGCATTGGGTTCGGTGACGCCGCCGTGGGTGGCCCAGCGCGTGTGGCCGATTCCCATGAGCCCGTTGAGATTCTCGGCCTGCGCGGCGGCTTCCATTTCCGCGACCCGGCCCACGCGGCGCACGCGCTTGATGACGCCGTTCAGCACCGCCACGCCGGAGGAGTCGTAACCCCGGTACTCCAAGCGCTTCAAGCCTTCGACAAGAATGGGTACGACGTTACGCTGGGCGATGGCGCCTACGATTCCGCACATGGTTTGGTCACTTTAGTAAGGATTGATCAAGAACTACCCGGCTTTATTCTTCACCGGGCGCTTCCATCCGGCGATGGCGGTCTGCTTGGCGCGGGAGATGGTGAGTTCGCCAGGCGGGGCATCCTTGGTCAGCGTGGTGCCCGCGCCCAAGGTTGCTCCCTTGCCCACCCTAACGGGGGCGACGAGCTGGGTGTCCGAACCGATAAATGCGTCGTCTTCGATCACCGTTCGGTGTTTGTTGGCGCCATCGTAATTGCAGGTGATGGTGCCGGCACCCACGTTGACGTTGCGCCCGACGGTGGCGTCTCCCAGGTAGGTCAGATGATTGACCTTGGAACCTTCTCCGAGATCGACCTTTTTCATTTCCACGAAATTCCCCACGTGGGCATGGGCGGCGAGAGTGGTTTCGGGGCGGATTCGGGCGAAGGGGCCGATGCGGCACTCGGGCCCCACTTTGGCGCCATCGATGACGGACATGGGCGCGATGACGGTGCCGGCGCCAATCTCGGCGTCCTTGATGTAGCAATTGGCACCCACCACCACCCCTTCCGCCAGATGCACCTTGCCTTGGAACACGCAGTTCACGTCGATCTCCACGTCCTGGCCGCAGTGCAGGTCGCCGCGGATGTCGATGCGGGCGGGGTCTCGCAAGGTCACCCCAACCGCCATCAAGCGCAATGCGTATTCGTGCTGGTAACGGCGCTCGAGCTCCGCCAACTGTGCGCGGCTATTCACCCCAAGCACTTCCCAGAGGTTGGCAGCGTTCACGGACGCTACGTTCATGCCCTGGGCGATGGCCCGAGGCACGATATCGGTCAAGTAGTACTCGCCCTGGGCGTTGTGGTTCTTGAGTGACATTAACCAACCCGCCAAGGCCTTCGTGGGGGCGGCCACGATGCCGGTGTTGATTTCGCGCACTGCCTTTTCCTCGGCGGTGGCGTCTTTTTCTTCGGCGATGCGCAGGAATTTCCCGCTCTTGTCGCGAATGATGCGCCCGTAGCCGGCCGGGTCCGCCAGCTCCGCGGTCAGCACGACCAAGGTTTGCGCGCTGGCGCACACGGCGGCCAGCGTTTGCGCCCGAATCAATGGGACATCGCCATAGAGCACCAGGGTGCGCCCGCTGAGGGGTATGAGCGGCATGGCTTGCGCCACGGCGTGACCGGTCCCCCGTTGGGGCTCTTGCTTGACGAAACGCACGCCGGGTTGCGCAAAGGCATTGGGTACTTGTTCGCCGCCATGGCCGTACACCACGACGATATGCGCCGGATTCAAGGTTTTGGCGGCATCGATCACATGCCCCAGCAGGGGCTTATGGGCCAGCCGGTGCAAAACCTTGGGCAGGTTGGAGTACATTCGCGTACCCTTTCCAGCGGCGAGGATGACGACGCTTAGGTCAGAGGTGCTGGAATCCGTCATGTTCATCAAGCGGGCTTGGGGAATGCTGCTGTAATTACGTGGCGAGTTTTAGTGTGGCGGGGCCCATAATATGCCACCGGATTATCCCATAGCACCTTGCGCGCAAAATCACAGCGCAGGAGCTATGCCAGGCTTTGGCAGGGTGAGGCCTGGGCTTAAGCGGGATGGATGGGCGGACGTTAATGGAAGACTTGTGTCTGAAAAGGAATGCTCATGGGATGGTGGCGGACAGGATTAGTCGGAGTGTTCATGGCGGGCTTACTCAGCGCGAGCCCGGCTCAGGCCCAACTCACGGAAGCCCGCGTCGAGCAGTTTCTGGTGCAACTGGAACTGGCGGCCGAGCGGCGAGATATTGCTCACATCATTGACTCGCTCGCCGACGACGTGGTCATCGTGTTTCGCATGGCCGCCCTGGGCGGCATGCCCGACATGACCTTGGACAAGGTTCAGTACCGCGATTTCTTGGTGGGCGCTTTTGCCACCATCGAAGCCCATGGTTCGCGGCGTTACGGAACCAAGATCACCGTCTCGCCGGATGGGATGTACGCTGAAGTGTTCGCCAATGTGGAAGAGACGACCACCATGAAAGGGAGGACCTCCGTTCACACCTCGCAGCAGACGGTGCTGGTCGCGCTGGCGAACAACAAACTTCAAGTGAAGCGCGTTTTCGCCGAGGTGATGCCGGGGGGCAGCGATACCTAGCGCGATATGTGATCGGTGCCGAAACCTTCGCGGGCGGCACGAATTAGCTCGCCGATGTTGCCAGCGCTTAAGGCGCGAAGAAAAGTAGCCAGCGCGCGTTTCTCTCCTGGGCTCAAGCCGAGGGGCTTGATGAGCTGGTCCACATCCTTGCCCTGGCCGCCTCGGTCATAGAAAGCGATCACCTCTTCCAGAGTGCTCATGGACCCGTCGTGCATGTAAGGGGCGGTCAAGGAGACGTTACGCAAGCTGGGTGTGCGAAAGGCCTTGCGGTCCTTGTCTTCGCCCGTGACTTCCCAGCGCCCTAGATCCAAAGCGGGCGGATCGATGGCCCCCTCCAGATCTTGCCGCGCGACGAGTACCTCTACTCCGGGCGCCAGTTCGACTTTCAGTTTTTCCGGCGGCGCGGCTGCTCCAGCACCCGTACGGTGGAACCGGTGATCGGTAAACAATGCCCCATCTCGGCCAGCGCTGTGACACTGTGCGCAACCGGCTTTCCCCTGAAATAGCTCGAAGCCCTTTTGTTCTTCCACTGAAAGAGCGTCCGCCTCACCGCCAAGGTACCAGCGATCGAAGCGCGAGCCTCCGGCGACCACGGTGCGCTGGTACGCCGCCAGGGCGGCGGCTACGCTAGCCTCGCCGATGCCCTGCGCAGGGAAGGCCTGTGCAAAAGCATGCTCGTAACCAGGCAAGGCGCGGATGCGCTCCACCACCTCGGATTTGGACGCGTTGTTCATCTCGTCCTTGGATAGCAGCGGTGCCCATACTTGCGATTCCAGCGAGGCTTCGCGCCCGTCGTGGAAAAAGCTCCGCTGGTACGCCACGTTGAGCGACGTGGGCGCATTACGCCGCAGGCTCTTGCCGAACATCCCCACGGAGGTGGCGACCTCGTTGGAGGTAAACCCCTGTTCGGGCACGTGGCACATGGCGCAGGACATGGTTTGATTGGGCGACAAACGCCGGTCGAAGAACAAGCGGCGCCCGATCTGCGCCTGCACGGCATCGGGAGGTTCCATGGGCGGCAATCCCAACGAGGACGGTGGCGCGGCGTGTGCCGCGAGTACACCTAGCGCGACCAGACTAATTCGCGCGCTGTTCTTCCAGAAGGAGGGATTGAATGTCATTCACGACCACCTGCGGCAAGAGGTAGGAGGTGGTGTAAATCTCCCGTACCCAGCCCGTGGCATCGATGAGAAAGACCTTGAGTACGTGGCTAAAGGAGCGCGAGGCCACTCCAGTTTTGGGATCCACGCGGATACGCACGTCCTGGCCTAGCCCCTTCAACAACGGGGCCAACTCGCGGTAGGAAGGCGTGGTGAGGAAGTACCACGGCAACCCGCTCTTGCGGCTCAACTGGCTCTCGCCGTAGTCCGCCATGACTTCTGGCGTATCCACGAGGGGATCGAAACTCAGGCTGATGAGTTGTACCCGGCGCTGCGCCGGCGCATCCGCCTGTAACGTGGCTTGGATTTGATCCATCACATCGTAGGCAAGCGGACAACCTTCGGGATCCATGCAGGTGGTGAACATGAAAGACAGCAACGTAACCTTGCCTTGCGTAAAACGCGACAAGGCCACCGCTTGGGCGTTGGTGTCCAACACCGTTCCTTGGGGCACGCGTTGAATTTTTTCCAGCCGGTAGGTGCCCGCGGCGGGCGGCACGAATTCCAACCTTGCACCGCGCTCGGCTTCGTGAGCTGAAGCGGTGGCGGCGGCCATCGCGAGGAGGGCCGCCGCCAAGCGGTACGGCAAGGGCATTATTGCTTTGCCGCCAGGGTATCCGTCGTGGGAGCGTAAGCGGACTTTAATTCCGCGGTGCCAAACTTCATGTGATGAGCACGGCCCAGGCGCAACTTATTAAAGTCCACCTCGAAAGCCTGGGTCAGTTCATGGCCATCCCAATTAAAGGCGCGCAGCACTTGCTCGTTCATGTCACCGCCCTTATCCCAATTGGCCAGCAAGGATGAGGTGATGTACACGCGCTTGCCATCCCAGCTTTGGGAGACCATGTTGACCTGCTTACCCGTCTGCTTGGCGTAGGTCTGCTTCGGCGCTTCCGGGTCTGTGAGGTCAAAGTAACGCGTCATCCCATCCATGAAGGTGTTCACCCAGAGTCCCTTGGCGTCGGCACTAATACTGATGTCCACGGGCAATGGAATCTTGGAGGGGTCGCCGATGGTGGCCACTTCCTTGGCTTCCCACTCGCCTCCCGCATCTTGCTTGATGAGCCAGATCTTGGAAGTGAGAGCCGTGGCCACCACGGCCCAGTTATCTTCGCGCTTGAGCGACCAACGTACTTCCAAGGGGCTGCCCGGAACGGAGAAAATCTTCTTGGGCTCCATCGCTTTCAAGTCCCACATCACCATGGTGCCGCCAAAACGCTTCATAGCCTCGGCGTCTTGGATCAACTTGCCGATGGGCATCATGTAATTGTTCCAGCCCGTGAAGCTGGAAGTCAGCAGCGCGTTGCGCGAGGGATTGATACCGATGTCGTAACCGTAGCCGTCACCGCCATCGCTGGTGGGCATGGGATAAGTCTGGATGAGATCGCCGCTGTTGTTGAACAGCAGCATCCCCGTTACCCCGCCATGGTCCTTGGTGTTGGCAAGCATCTGCACCAGCATGCGCCCAGGCAGGGCGTAGAAGGTATGCGGGCCCACCAAACCTGTCTGCTTGGGCAGATCGGAAATGGTTTTCACCAAGCGCGGCATCGCGGGTTCCGTGCCGACGTCGAAAATGTAGATCCGGCTATCGTCCAGGCCGCCCGCCCACAGATAGCGCCGGTCATCGGTGAAGCCCATGTGGTGAGCTTCGCCACGCCGCTTCACCGAGAAGGAATGAATCACCTTGCCGTAGCGAGGCGATTCGGGATTGACATCGATGGTCACCAGCTTGTCCGATCCATCGCCTAGGCCTTCCACGCCCAGGGTCCATACGTAGACGTAATCTTCCTGCCCCTTGATGAGGTTGCTCATGTAGGGCGAATTGCAGGTTTCGTCGGCGGCCGCTGGAACGCCAACGGCGGCCAGCGATAGCGCAAACGCAAGACTCCTAAATACATTTTTCATGTCTTTCCTCCTGTCCATGGGGTTGCGTCATGGCCACCAGAGCGGCGGCAGCGGCGAGGATAAGCGATAGAGCGTGGGGTTGCAAACGCACTCACTTACGTTCCCGCCATCGCAGCGCGGCGGCTCCGCCGCCCGCGACTACTGCCGCCATGGCCCAGAGCATCGCGGCGGCCCCGAGCACGGAGCCGAAGGCGCCGAACATCAATGGCAGCACCACGTGGCTGCTGTTCATGATCGTCGTGCGTACCCCGAGCGCCTCCCCGACGCGTCCCTCCGGCGAGCGTGAATGCAGAAGCGACATCACATTGGGTTGCGCGGACCCCAGTCCGCAGCCCAGCAGGAAGGCCACCATCATGAGCGGTGCAAGCGATGAGAAGAGCGGGAACAAAGCGAAGCCCAGGCTAGTGTTGAACAAGGTGTACGTGAGCACCTGCCACTCGCTGAAGTGGCGAGACAGCCATGGCATGGCAAGGCGCACGCTGAAGGTCGCCGCCGAGAAGGCACCCAACACGAAGCCCACCTGAGAGGCCGATAATCCCACGTGAGTGCCATGTACCGGCACCACGAAAGTCATCAGATCCCATGACATGGAGATCAATCCCGTGGTGATGAGCACGCGCCGCAGCTCTGTATGTTTCAGCAACTCGAAGGGATGCATGGGCTCCGGCGCGCTGCCCCGGTGCTTGTGCTCGGGGAAAAGCCCGCGGTTTAGCCAGAGCAACCCCAACGCCAGCAGCACGACAACCACCAACACGGCGAAGGTGGCGCGGTGGCCGAAGCCGTCGATCAGCAAGCCGCTCACGACGGGTCCTGTAAAACCCGCGATGGAGGCGCCCATCGCCAACCAGGAAAACGCCGCCGCGCGGCGATTCGGATCCGCGCGTTCACCGACGATTTGCTGGATGGCGAGCATCACCAAGGTGGCTCCGGTGCCGATCATGGCCGCCGCGACCAGCAGGGGCGCGACATCGCTGGTCGCGTAGGGAAAGGCCGCAGGCAGCAACATGCCCCCCAGCATCAACAAAACTCCAACGAGCGTCGGCCGCCACGGCCCCACGACATCCAGCCACCGCCCCGCGCGCACGGCGATCAACATCGGCACCAACGCAAACAACGCCATCACGACGCCAACAGTGAAGGTAGACGCCTTGTTCGCCAGCGCATAGAGGGAACCCGTCATGCGCGAGGCGACAAAAGCCATATGCGTGAGCACGGCAATCGCGATGATGCGGGCGAGTATCATGGAGAATTGCTTCCGACTGGGTGAGGGCGTTTCAGCCTAGAGGTTGCGAGCCGTTAGTCTGGCATGGAATCTACCGGCTTACGGCTAGCTCCTCTCAAACGTTCGCGTCGAGTAGCATTCATTTTGCGGGCGTTATGGTGTTGGCTTCGATAACCGCATCATGCTAGAAATAGCCGCCTGCATCTTCACTTTTCGCCACGCCTTGCGAAATAAATCCCCCGCACCGCCGAGGTTTTGCAAGAGCCTCTATCGTCATAATGTTTCCGTGCCTCAGACTCGAATCCGTCCGCCAACATCAATCCGCGCATGCGCCATTTCGCCAAGTACACTCAAATTGACCCGCGGGACCGAGAAGTAGCGTGACACGCCGAGCGTTCTTGGAAGTGTTGGCCGTGGCAGGCATGGCGGGCCTAAGCGGCTTCGCGAGGGCGGAGTCGTTGTACGCTCGCCCGCGCTTCGGCAACGTCCACCTGTTGCACATCACGGATTGCCACGCTCAGCTCTTGCCTATCTATTATCGAGAGTCCAGCCTAAATATCGGGGTGGGCAATGCGAAGGGCAAGCCGCCGCATTTGGTGGGCGAGGCCTTCGCGCGACATTTCGGTTTGGCGAAAAATTCGCGCGAACTACATGCCTTCACCCATTTGAATTTCACGGAGGCCGCGAATGTGTTCGGCAAGGTAGGCGGCTTCGCGCATCTTGCAACCTTGGTCAAGCAACTCAGAGCGGACCGGCCTAACGCATTGTTGTTAGATGGCGGGGATACGTGGCAGGGTTCCGCCACCGCCTTGTGGACTCAAGGCCAGGACATGGTGGATGCCTGCAAGCTTTTAGGCGTGGATGTGATGACTGGGCATTGGGAATTCACCTTGGGTGCCGCACGCGTGAACCACATCATCGAGCACGATTTCGCCGGGCACACCGATTTTCTTGCGCAAAACGTGCACACGCGAGATTTCGCGGATCCCGTTTTTCCAAGCCATGCGGTAAAGGAGTTGAACGGCGTTCCCGTGGCCATCATCGGCCAAGCCTTTCCTCACACTGCCATCGCCAACCCCGCTCACCTGGTGCCAGATTGGTCCTTTGGGTTGCATGAGAACAAGTTGCAAGACTTGGTGGACAGTGTTCGCGGCCAAGGTGCGAGAGCGGTCGTGCTGCTATCTCACAACGGCATGGATGTGGATCTCAAGCTCGCGTCTCGTGTGAGCGGCATAGATGCGATTCTCGGCGGGCATACGCACGATGGTATTCCGAGCCCGGTGCTGGTGAAGAACCGTTCGGGGCAGACTCTGGTCACCAATGCCGGATCGAACGGAAAATTCCTCGGCGTACTGGACTTCGATGCGCGGCAAGGGCGAGTGAAGGATTTTCGCTATGCGCTTTTGCCGGTATACGCGAACCTCTTGCCAGCCGATCCGGCCATGCGTGATCTCATCGAGAAATCGCGCGCGCCCTTCCACGCCAAACTCACGCGCAAACTCGCGGTCACGGAAGGACTTCTATACCGCCGGGGAAATTTTGGCGGCACCTTCGACCAACTTCTGCTCAACGCCCTGATGGAGGTCAAGGGCGCGCAAATCGCGCTATCGCCGGGATTTCGCTGGGGCACGAGCTTGCTGCCGGGTGACGCGGTCACGGTGGAGGACGTGTTCAACCAGACCGCCATCACCTACCCCGCCACCACGCTCACGGACATGAAGGGCGGGCAAATCAAGGATATTCTGGAGGATGTCTGCGACAACCTGTTCAACCCCGATCCCTATTACCAGCAAGGCGGCGATATGGTTCGGGTGGGCGGGATGACTTACACATGCACTCCCAACGCCAAGATGGGTGCGCGTATCGGCGATATGCGTATAGGCGGCCGGCCCATCGAGGCGGACAGGGTCTATAAGGTGGCGGGCTGGGCCCCGGTGAGCGAAGGCGTCACTGGCGAGCCCATGTGGGATCTGCTACAAACCTATCTGCGCGCCCATCCCAATATCGAGCCTCTCACGCCTCAAGTGCCGAAGCTGGTGGGCGTCGAAGAAAATCCAGGAGCAGGGTAGGTGGACTGTCACCGTTTGACTGGCTCGTGCGTTTTGGAGGCGTTAAGAACTCATAAAGGAGACCCCGATGAAAGCCCTATTCACAGCAGGCGTTCTAGCGCTCGCCAGCGCAAGCGCTCACGCGGCGGACGCAAATCACGCCAGTTATCTTGCCTCCACCTGTGCCAGCTGCCATGGCACGGACGGCAAGTCCACCGGATCGGTGGCGAGCCTGGCGGGCCAGCCGGCGGCTGACTTACTCACCAAGTTGGCCGAATTCAAGGACGGTACGCGCCCGGCGACCATCATGCACCAGATCGCCAAGGGCTACACCGGCGAGCAACTCAAACTCATCGCCGAGTTTTTCTCGGCGCAGAAATAAGGAGGCGGTCATGACGGATAGACGCGATTTCATCAAGTCGGCCGCCGCGGTGGCGGGGACCGCCATCACAGGTTTCCCGGCCATCGTGCATGGGATGGGGCAAAAGAACGTGGTCGTGATCGGCGGCGGTTACGGCGGTGCGACCGCTGCCCGCTACGTCATGCGCTGGGGCGGGCCGAAGTTTCGGGTGACGCTGATCGAGCGCAATACGCAGTTCATCTCCTGCCCGCTTTCCAATCTGGTGCTGGGCGGCAGCAAGACGCTCGCGGACATCACGCGCTCCTACGATGGTTTGCGCAAGGAGCTCATCATGACTGTGCAAGACGAGGCCGCGGCCATCGACCCGGCCGCCCATTTGGTGAAGCTCAAGAGCGGGCGCAATATCGACTACGAACGCCTGATTGTCTCCCCTGGGGTGGATTTTCTCTGGGACCAGGTGGGCGGAATGAGTAGCCCCGAGGCGCAAGCCAAGATCCTGCACGCCTGGAAGGCGGGCCCTCAGACCGTGGCGCTACGCAAACAATTGGAGGCCATGGACGACGGCGGCGTATTTGGCATTTCCATTCCGCTGGCGCCCTATCGTTGCCCGCCCGGGCCCTACGAGCGGGCGTGCCAAGTCGCGCATTACTTCAAGCAATACAAGCCGAAATCCAAGGTGCTGGTGCTGGACGCCAATGACAAAATTGTTTCCAAGCCGGCCCTGTTCGAGAAGGCTTTCAAGGAGCGTTACGCGAACATCATCGAATACCGGCCCAATAGCAAGCTCGTGGAAATGGATATCGCTACCAACACCGCGAAATTCGAGTTCGACGATGTGAAGGCGGACGTGTGGAACGTGATCCCGCCCCAGCGCGCCGCGGACATAGCCAAGCAGGCGGGGTTAATCACGGCCAACAATAAATGGTGCGAAGTGAACTGGCTGTCCATGGTCTCCAAGGCGGATCCGGACATCCATGTCTTGGGCGATGCAACGCTCTCCGGGCCCATGATGCCCAAGTCCGGGCACATGGCGAACCAGCATGGCAAGCTGGCCGCCGCCGCCATCGTGAACCTCATGAACGGCAAGGAGCCCAATCCCGAACCCGTGGTGATGAACACTTGCTACAGCTTCTTGGACGACAAGAGCGTGATCCACGTAGCCTCGGTGCACCAGTACAACAAGGAAAAGAAAGTAGTGGAGCCGGTGCAAGGAGCGGGCGGCGTTTCCAAGGAAGCTTCCGAGCTGGAAGGCGAGTATGCGTTCTCCTGGGCGAAGAATATTTGGGCGGATATGCTTGGGGGGTGAGACGTGCAGGGTGCAGGGTGCAGGGTGAAGGGTGCCCCCACCCTATCCCTCTCCCGCGAGCAGGGGAGGGGACGATATTTCACGTCTCACGCTTAACATCTCACGCCTATCGCCTCACGCCTCACCGCCTACAACACTTCTTCTTACCCGGCGTTGCATACGCCCATTCGATCACGGCGTCGTGAAAGCCTTGCGAGGCGCGCGCGCTTGCGCCGTTGACTAGGCACACCACGACCACCATGCGGTCCTCCTCGTCTTGAACGAAACCCACGCTGGCGCGCACGCCCTCTAGGTATCCCGTCTTGATGTGCGCGCGGCCGGTGGTGGGGCTCTCCTTCAAGCGCTTGCGCATGGTGCCGTCGATGCCGCTCAGGGGAAGGGACGCGATGAATTCGGGCGCGAGCGGAGATATCGCCGCCCACAGCAGCAGCTTGCCAAGATGTTCCGGGCTGATCCGCTCCGCGCGTGAGAGGCCCGATCCGTTTTCCACCACCAACTCCGGAAAATCGAAGCCCTCGCGATTAAGCCATTGCCTGAGCGCGTGGGCCGATTTCTCCGCGTTCAGGGGCGGCACGTTCTCGGCGAGACCTAGAGCGAGAAACAAGTGCCGGGCCATGACGTTATTGCTGAATTTATTGATGTCGCGAATGAGTTCGGAAAGCGGTTCCGATCCATGGGTTGCAATCAATTGGGCATACATGGATCCGGTGCCATCGCTCGCTTGCCCTGAGAGAGTTCCCCCCAATTCGCGCCATAACTCGCGGAACACGGCCTCGATGTATCGCGGCGAGGACAGCGGGCTATAGTTCCGCGACGTTTCTCCGCAGGGGATGGGAAAATCCCCCTTGAATAGCATTTGGCCGGAGCCCGCGTCGTGGACGGGGTCCTGCGGCCAATCGGCGCAGGCCATATCCACCGCGTGAAGTTGGTTGAGCAACGTGATCTGCGGCAGTGGCGGATGCATGAGTATTGCCACTTGGCCAGAATCCGCCTTCGGTATGAAATTGAGCCGAACGGCGTTGAAGTTCACCAGCAACGCATCGGGCAGCGCGTTGTAGGGACGCAGACTATCGCCATCGAAATCTCCGGGCGCGCCATTCACCGTTTCGAAAAAGGTGCGGTCCAGCACCAACTCCCCGTGGATGTGCCGAACGCCCCGAGCGCGAACTTCGCGCAGCAAGGTCCAGAATTCCTCCAGGGTGAGCTTGGGATCCCCGGCCCCTTTAAATACGAGGTTTCCGTCCAGTACGCCGTCCTTGACGGGCCCGTCGGCGTACACCTCCGTGCGCCAGGAGTAAGCGGGGCCCAGGACATGCAAGCCCGCGAGGGTCGTGACGAGCTTCATGGTCGAGGCGGGATTCATCGGGCGCTGCGCGTTATGAGCTAACCGCGCGGGCTTGGTCCCTACCACGTGAACGTACAAGCCTAGGTCTTCCGCGCGCAAGCCATGCTCCTTCGCGGCGCGCGCCAAGGGCTCCGGAAGAGGGGCAGTGCGCGCCCCGCCCGCGCACAGGAAAAGTACCGCCAGCAGGAGTGCTTTTATAACTCCACGATGGTTCCGCGTTCGGGCACTTTGGTGCTCCATCCCAACTCCTCTTGAATGACTTCGCTGAAAGCGATGGCCGCCGCGTACTCGCCATGCACGATGTAGGTCTAGCGCGGCGGCGCGGGCATTTGCCGCATCCATTGCAGCAATCCTTCCTGGTCCGCGTGCGCGGACAAGCCGCCGATGGTATGAATGCTTGCGCGCACCGCAATCTCGTCGCCGAAGATGCGCACGCGGGACGCGCCATCCACCAAGCGCCGGCCAAGCGTACCTTGCGCTTGGAATCCCATGATGATTACACAGGACTCTTCCCGCGGAAGATTAGCCCGTAAATGAAACTTGATGCGCCCCGCATCGCACATGCCCGAGCCCGCGATGATGATGGCACCTTGTTCGCGGCGGCTTAGCTCGCCGGATTCATCGGCGCTTTCGACGAAACGGATATTGAGATCGTGCTCTTGTTCGATTCCCGCTTCGAACATGGGCGCCACGTCCGGGTCGAGCACCTTCCAATGTTTTAGAGTGGCCGTGGTGGCCTTGGTGGCGAGTGGCGAATCCACGAATACATCCATGGCGGGTAAGCGGCCCTCCCGGTGCAAGCGGATGAGCAGATACAAAAGCTCTTGCGTTCGGCCCACCGCGAAGGCCGGAATGACGATATTGCCGCGTTTGAGCGCGAGGGTACGCGTGATGATGTCCACGAACTCATCGAGCGTCGCGGCCAGCTTGCGGTGCTGGCGGTTGCCGTAGGTGGATTCCATCACCAAAACGTCCGCTTGCGCCAGGGCTGCCGGGTCGCGCACCAGTGGCCGCCCGCGATTACCGATGTCTCCCGAGAATACTAGACGCCGCGTGACGCCATCTTCCGTGATGGCCAATTCGATGAACGCCGCGCCCAGAATGTGGCCCGCCTCCCGGAAACAAGCGCGCACGCTAGGGCACGGAGAAAACTCTTCGTCATGGGAATGGGCCCGCAGTTGCGCCAAGGTTCGCAGTGCTTGAGTGGCCGTGTAGAGCGGCTCTCCCTGTTTAGCGCCGTGGCGCTGCTCCTTGCGCCGTTGCGCTTCGTACTCCTGAATGTGGGCCGCGTCGAGCAGCATGGGTTCGAGCAGGGCGCAGGTGGCGGCGGTCGCGTGGATGAGCCCTTGGAATCCCATCGCAATCAAACGAGGCAGCAGCCCGGAGTGGTCGATGTGGGCGTGTGTGAGCAAGACAAAATCGAGGCCGTGTATCCAGGGGCCCAATGCAACGCGGTTTTTCTCCGAAGCATCGCGCCCCCCTGAAAAAGCCCGCAATCCACCAGAAAGCGCGCGTCATTGCTCTCTAACAGAAAACAAGAACCGGTGACCTCTCGTGCCGCGCCGAGGAATTGGAGATTCATGGGGGAGTTATCTATTCGTGGACATTCTACGCATTGGCAGCGTACCACCACGAGCGCTAGCACTTAATCGCGGCGAACACGGTTACATTTCAGGTTCAGGGATTTCGTCCGATGACATTGGCAGGGGACGCGAATTTTCGCGGTGTTGCGATATCAAGAACGCAAAGGCGGCCAGCCCATGCCGCGATTAATTACGGTGGAGGAAGGGTATGGAATTTATCGATCGAATCGAACAACAACTCTCGGCTACCAAGCTGCCCTTGGTGGCGATCACCTTCGCGGCGGTGCCATGTCCCGACACTCCAGTCATTCTCACCTTGCACTGGCACGGTTTCATAAGCGATAAAATCGCCGACGTGGAAGGTGCCAACCCCGTGCGATTCACCTCGGTTCCAAGCTCAGCGCTGCAATTGAACGAACATTGGGACGATGTGGAAGATCTCGACCGCGCCACCTTGGACGCGGCCTGGGCCTTCGGCGCCTGGGATGTCGCCCGCGCCGAGCGGCCATCGTGCATGCGGCCAGGTGCGCAATCCCGGGAGGCGGTGGAGTGCCTGCAAGCCTTTGGCGGATTTCCCTTCGGAGCCCATGGCGACCAAGTGGTGGTTGCAGACGCGCCCGACGCGGATGAACTCATCAGCGTGGCAGCCAAGCGCGGTTACCTCATGTGGATGTTCCGGCCCGTGCATGGCGGCATTTGGAAGGACGTCGCGGAGGATGCCACCCTCAAACCCGATGGCAAGCGCGAACCGCCTTGCCACTTGGAGCCCGTCCCTCCTGTTGGTAGGGGCATGCGCAAGACCGTCTATCGTTTGGGCGCCCCGCTCTAACCTCACGGCCGAAGCCATAGCCGCCCGCGGGCGGTAGAAGTACCCCAGCTCGTTCTAACTGGCACTCCATCCCGGAATGCCCATAACTTCTTGTCCTATCCGGAATGCCCAGTTACTATTAGCACTCAGTAGTAAGGAGTGCTAGCAGGGTGCCAGGAAGCCTGTGCCGGCCTTCCATCCAACCGAAGTAGTTCATACATTCAATCAGTTAGAGAAAAGGAGAATTCCATGAAGATCCGGCCATTGCATGACCGAGTCGTCGTGAAGCGTCTGGAAGAGGAGCGCAAGACCGCCTCTGGTATCGTCATCCCGGATACGGCGGCGGAAAAACCCGATTCAGGCGAGATCATGGCTGTGGGCTCGGGCAAGATCGGCGACGACGGCAAAGTGCGTCCGCTGGATGTGAAGAAGGGCGACAAAGTCCTGTTCGGCAAGTATTCCGGCCAGACCGTCAAGGTCGACGGCGTGGAGTACCTGGTGATGCGCGAAGAAGATCTGATGGGCGTGATCGAGGGCTAACGCGCCTCTCCCCCTACTACCCACCAATTTAGGAGACTTACATGGCAGCAAAGGACGTAAGGTTTCACGATAGCGCCCGTGCGCGCATCATGGCTGGAGTGAATGTTCTGGCCGACGCGGTAAAAGTAACCCTGGGCCCGAAGGGCCGTAACGTAGTGCTGGAGCGCTCCTTCGGTGCGCCGACCGTCACCAAGGACGGTGTCTCGGTCGCCAAGGAAATCGAACTCAAGGACAAGTTCGAGAACATGGGCGCGCAGATGGTCAAGGAAGTGGCTTCCAAGACCTCCGACATCGCGGGCGACGGCACCACCACCGCCACGGTGTTGGCCCAAGCCATCGTGCAAGAAGGCATGAAGTACGTGGCCGCCGGCATGAACCCCATGGACTTGAAGCGCGGCATCGACAAGGCGGTCATCGCCATCGTGGCCGAGTTGAAGAAAATCTCCAAGCCCTGCTCCACCAGCAAGGAAATCGCCCAGGTGGGCTCCATCTCCGCCAACGCGGATGACGACATCGGCAAGATCATCGCCGATGCCATGGACAAAGTGGGCAAGGAAGGCGTCATCACCGTGGAAGACGGCAAGAGCCTGAACAACGAGCTCGACGTCGTGGACGGCATGCAGTTCGACCGCGGCTACCTCTCGCCCTACTTCATCAACACGCCCGACAAGCAAAGCGCCATGTTGGACAACCCCTACGTCCTGCTGCACGACAAGAAGATCTCCAACATCCGCGATCTTCTGCCCGTGTTGGAACAAGTCGCCAAGTCCGGCCGTCCCCTGCTGATCATCGCCGAGGAAGTGGAAGGCGAGGCACTCGCCACCTTGGTGGTGAACAACATCCGCGGCATTCTGAAGACTTGCGCCGTCAAGGCCCCTGGCTTCGGTGACCGCCGCAAGGCCATGCTGGAAGACATCGCCGCGCTGACTGGCGGCACCGTGATCGCCGAGGAAGTGGGCCTGTCACTCGAGAAAGCGACTCTGGCCGACCTCGGCCAAGCCAAGCGCATCGAAGTGGGCAAGGAAGAAACCACCATCATCGACGGACAAGGCGACACCAAGCAGATCGAAGGCCGCGTCAAGTCCATCCGCCAGCAAATCGACGAAACCAGCAGCGACTACGACCGCGAGAAATTGCAAGAGCGCGTCGCCAAACTGGCCGGTGGTGTGGCCCTCATCAAGGTGGGCGCCGCGACCGAAGTCGAAATGAAAGAGAAAAAAGCCCGCGTGGAAGATGCACTGCATGCCACCCGCGCCGCCGTGGAAGAAGGTATCGTCCCCGGTGGTGGTGTGGCCCTCATCCGCGCCCGCAGCGCGCTAGCCGCGATCAAGGGTGAGAACCCCGACCAGGATGCCGGCATCAAGATCGTCATCCGCGCCCTGGAAGAGCCCCTTCGCATGATCGTGGCCAACGCCGGTGCCGAACCTTCTGTCGTCATGAACAAGATCATGGAAGGCAAGGGTAGCTACGGCTACAACGCCGCCACCGAGAAATATGGCGACATGATGGAAATGGGCGTGCTGGATCCCACCAAGGTTGCGCGCTGCGCTCTGCAGAACGCCGCCAGCGTGGCCGGCTTGATCCTCACCACCGATGCCATGATTGCCGAGTCCCCCAAGGAAGAAAGCCACTCCTACGGCGGAGGCGGCCACGGCGGCATGGGTGGAATGGGCGGCATGGGCGGCATGGACATGTAATTGGGTCCAACCCTCCAGCAGTAAACGCAGTACAAGAGAGCCCCGCCCAGTGCTGGGCTCTTTCTTTTTACCCCTCATGCTATTGCCATGCTTGGGGACCGGCATTTTTAGTAATATGTTGCGCTTCCCTGTAGCCAGGGCCCATTCGCTGGCGGGCGGCACGGGGGCACAATCCATAAAACCGATTCGGGGAGAGCACTATGGCTGTAGCGTCCGCCGCTGTACAGGGTGAAGTCCGGCCCATGACCGCCGACGAGAAGAGAGTTATTTTCGCCTCGTCCCTGGGTACCGTATTCGAGTGGTACGACTTTTATCTGTTCGGCGTCATGGCGGCCATCATCGCCAAGAACTTCTTCTCCGCGCTGGACGATTCCACCCGGGTCATCTTCACTCTGCTGGCCTTCGCCGCGGGTTTCGCGGTGCGCCCCTTTGGCGCCATCGTGTTCGGGCGCCTGGGAGACCTCGTAGGCCGAAAGTACACCTTCTTGATCACCATCATGATCATGGGTACATCGACCTTCATCGTTGGCCTGCTGCCTAACTATGCTTCCATCGGGCTTGCGGCGCCCGTCATCCTCATCGCTCTTCGCCTGCTGCAAGGCTTGGCCCTGGGCGGCGAATACGGCGGCGCGGCCACTTACGTCGCCGAACACGCGCCCCATGGCAAGCGCGGTGCCTACACCGCTTGGATTCAAACCACCGCTACTGTCGGGTTGATGCTGGCACTTTTGGTCATCTTGGGAACCCGTACTGCCATGGGAGAAGAGGCCTTCACGGCTTGGGGCTGGCGCATTCCCTATCTGCTTTCCGTCATCCTGCTGGGCATTTCCGTGTGGATTCGTTTGCAGTTGAACGAGTCTCCCGCCTTCCAGAAAATGAAGAACGAAGGCAAGGGCTCGAAGGCGCCTCTAACGGAATCCTTCGGGCAATGGGCGAATTTGAAGATCGTGATTCTCGCCCTCGTCGGTTTGACAGCGGGGCAAGCGGTGGTCTGGTACACGGGCCAGTTCTACGCGCTGTTCTTCCTGGAGAAGATGGCCAAGGTGGACGGCCCCACGGCGAACATCCTCATCGCCGCGAGCCTGGTCATCGGCACGCCATTCTTTCTGCTGTTTGGCTCGCTCTCGGACAAGATCGGCCGCAAACCCATCATCATGGCGGGATGCTTGATCGCGGCTCTGACCTACTTTCCGCTCTTCAAAGCCCTCACGCACTACGCGAATCCGGACTTGGCCTCGGCACAGGCCAAGAGCCCCATCATGGTCAACGCCGACCCATCGCAATGCTCCTTCCAGTTCAATCCAACGGGAACGGCGAAGTTCACCTCCAGTTGCGACGTAGCCAAGGCCTACCTCGCGCAAAACGGCTTGGATTATCACAACACGAAAGTCGAGCCAGGTACCACGGCGTCGGTGAAGATCGGCGAGAAAGTCATCGCCGCCTACGACGGCAAGGCGCCTAACGCCAAGGAAGAGGGCGCCCGCTTCAAGAAGGAAATGGACACGGCGGTGAAAGAGGCCGGCTACCCCGCGAAGGCCGACCCCGAGAAGATGAATAAGCCGATGCTGATCTTGCTTCTCACCATCATGGTGATCTACGTCACCATGGTCTACGGCCCCATCGCCGCCATGCTGGTGGAGATGTTCCCCACCCGTATCCGTTACACCTCCATGTCGTTGCCCTATCACATCGGTAACGGCTGGTTCGGCGGCTTCCTCCCCGCCACCGCCTTCGCCATCGTGGCCGCCAACGGGGACATCTACTCCGGACTGTGGTACCCCATAGTGATCGCCGCCGGCACATTCGTCATCGGCATGCTCTTCGTGAAGGAGACCAAGGACGTCGATATCTACAAGCACGACTAGATAATCGGCCACCGGAGGGCCCCACCCGGCCCTCCAAACGCTTTTGTTTTAGCACCCGCGCGGCTAGAATGCGCGCCTTTCGCCAGAGGGTCTTTAGCGGGCGAAACGGCCAAGTAGCCCAGTTGGATGAGGCCGGACAAGCAAAAAGCCCTGCGGCTTGTTGCTTGCCTGCCGAATCCGAGCGCCATGCAGGGCGCGAGGCGGAAGAGCAGAGGACTGATAACTTGGCCGTGCATTTGGGCCAAGTTACGTCGTAGACTCACATTTCGCGAAACGCAATGTGATGTCGAAGACAAAATCCTTGTACCTTGCTTTCGCAGCACCCGTGGCCAAGTAGCTCAGTTGGTAGAGCAGAGGACTGAAAATCCTTGTGTCGGTGGTTCGATTCCGCCCTTGGCCACCATTAGCTCTAGCTTTTGGTAGAAGTATTCACTAACTCGCTTCTACAAAAAAACCGCACTCTTCTACAAAACGAAGAGCGATGGGCTCGGCGGCGCTCAACGAAGCGGCTTGACCTTGTCGCCCTTTCGGTTTCGCGTGTATTGCTACGTCATCTCTTGGTGCTTGTGTCCGAGCAGCTTCTGCGCGCGCGAGGTCTTCCATATCGGTTGCTGACTTCGCGCGAATATCCCTGAATTGGAACGAGACGCCAGCGGCCGCGCGAGCTTTGTCGAAGCGAGAGCGCAGCGCGAAGTAACTCAAGCGTTGGCCGTTCTGATTTTGTATCGTAGAAAGGCCCGTAGATTTTCGCGGCTTGTTCAACATGCGGTCAATCAAGCTAGAAAGTTAGCCGGTGACTTCGATGCGCAACTTCTTGCCGTTTTTTTTCTGCGTGATCCAGAGCACACCGTCATGCACGTCGGCGCGTTGCAGTTTGAGCACGTCAGCGGGCCGCTGTCCGGTGAGATAGGCGAGGCCCATCGCGTTTTGCACGTGAAGTGCGCTTTCTCGTAAACCGCGAGGAACTCTGCGTCTTCAATGTAGCGATCCCGGCCCGGCTCGCGGTTTCCCTTCGCGCCCGCGCACGGGTTCGGCGCATCGGTGTAGCCCCACTCCCTCGCGCAGTTGAATACGTGGCTCAGTAGCGCCTTTTCGCGGTTCGCGCGGGCCTTGGCTTTCACTGAAGGCTACGCACTGGTTTCCAGTTCTCGGGAATTCGAACGTGCATTGCAACGCTCTCTTGTCCGCCATGCGACACGAGGCGCCCTGCTGCGACGGTTGACCGAAGCGGGTCTGTGGGCGGGATGACAACGGGTACGTTTGTCGTTGCGCTCCACCAGTTCGAAACCATCCGCGCCAAACCGCTCCGGGAGCGCCAAGGGTCATAATGATGTTCCGAGATCACTCAGGTAAGAACCCATGACCCAACCCTTCCGAGTACTGCACATTGCTCCCGCCAAGTCGGAGGCCTTTGATATCTCCTCCATCGAACAGCAAAGCCGTGCGATTTTGCATGCGGGTGGGACGGTGATTCGTTATACGGGCCAGAGCACCGACGAGTTGGTGGCGGCGCTTCGGGATGTGGACGTGGCCTTGCTCCAAGGCCATGGATTCGACCGGGCTGCGTTCAACGCCATGGGATTGCACGGCCGCTGCAAGGGACTGGTTTCCTTTGGCCATGGTTACGATCACTTGGATCTGGAGGCGGCGGCACAAAACGGTGTCGTGCTGGCCAATACCGCCTCGTTCGGCACCGAGGAAGTGTCGAACCATACGATGATGCACTTCCTGGTGTGCGCGCGAAAATTCGTTCTGCACGACAAGCTGGTGCGAAGCGGGACTTGGACTCGCAAGAACTTGGGGACCATGGGCCATGTCGCGGGCGAGACCTTTGGCATCGTGGGCCTGGGCGATATCGGCCGCGCGGTGGCGCGCAAGGCCAAGGCTTTCGGCCTGCACGTGATTGCCTACGATCCCTACGTCGCGTCCTGGGATGCGCTGGAGAGTGGCGTTGAGATGGTGGGCACGCTCGAAGCATTGTGCCGGCGGTGCGATTACCTAAGCGTGCACGTTTATCTCAACGCCGAGACCCGCTATCTGATAAGTAAGCCGCAGTTCGCCGTCATGAAGCCCACCGCCTACCTCATCAACTGCTCGCGCGGCGGCGTGGTCGATGAAGGCGCCCTCATCGAAGCGCTCAATGAAAAACGCGTCGCGGGCGCGGGGCTCGATGTGTTCGAGAAGGAGCCCGTGGATCCCAACAATCCGCTGCTCAAAATGGACAACGTCTCGGTGACCAATCATTACGCGAGCTATTCGGAAGTGGCATGGGAACGGGCACAAACACAGTTGGGCGAGGAGGCAGTGAGAATCGCCACGGGCATGTGGCCCATGTCGCACATCAACCCCGGCGTGCGCCACGTGATCCCGCCACGCACGGCAGCCCGGTCTTGGGAGGTGCTGGCTCCCGAGTTATCGGCGCCACGCCATCGCTGAATCGCCAGGAGGGCTCCCGGTTGGGGGGAGATTTCTAAAGTAGCACCGCAATCTGCCGAACAAGCGGTGCCATGTCACAAAATCCAGAGTCCCATCCGCCAATCGAGACCGAGGAGCCCCCGCGGGAGGGCGTCTCGGGAACCATGGAATTTCTCATTGGGAGAATGCGGCGCAATGGGGACTTCCCCGCGCTTTCGAGCACCATAAGCGCGGTGAGCAAGGCAGCAGCATCGGAAATGGAGGGCATCTCCGCGCTCGCTGGCAACATTCTCAAGGACTTTTCCTTCACGCAAAAGCTGCTGAAGCTGGTGAACACCGCTCACTTTGGCCGTTTCGGCGGCACGGTCAGCACGATCTCGCGGGCCATCATGGTGATGGGTTTCGACCAAATTCGTACCCTTGCGGTGACCTTGTTGCTATTCGAGCATTTGCAGAACAACGCGCAGGCGGACGACCTCAAGGATGAGGTGCTGTCGGCCTACTTCAGTGCGCTCATCGCTCGCGACTTGGTGTCGAAGGCTGGCGTGCGGAATTCGGAGGATGCTTTCATCTGCGCCATGTTTAGCCGGCTAGGTAAGCTTCTGGTGACTTTCTATCTGTACGACGAGCGCCTCGCGATCGAGCGTGCGATAAGCGCTGGCGCCAGCGAAGAGTCCGCATCCATCCAGGTTCTGGGAATTTCCTATAGCGAGGCCGGAATGGGGGTGGCGAGCTCCTGGGGCTTTCCGGATAAGCTGGTTGCCTCCATGCGGCCTTTGCCGGAAAGCGAGATTCGCAAGCCTGCCGGGGATACGTCGCGTCTGTGCGTGCTATCGGAGTTGTCCTCCAGCCTAACGCAGCTCATCCGCGATGTGCCTCTCAGCAAACGCCAAGAAAGCGTCAAGGCCATGGTGGCGCGGTTCGGAAAAGGCTTGGGTATCACTGAGCAACACCTGGACGGCGCGGTGCTCAATACGGTGAACGAGATCGCCCGCGACGCCGGGATACTGAATTTTCGCACGGACAAAAGCGCTCTCTTCGATAAAGCCCGTAAATGGTCAGTGAAAGCCAAGACAAAATCCGGCAACGATAGCGAGGCCGGTCTGCCAATGGAGGCCGTGCTCCTGGACGGCTCCAAGACGACCAGCGCGCCCGCCGCCGGGGCGGCTTCGGGCGCGGCCAGGCAAGCCATATTGAGCGCGGGATTCCAAGACATCAGCAACGCTTTGGTAGGTGATTTCAACCTCAACGATGTCTTGCGCATCATTCTCGAAACCATGTACCGCGGTCTCGGATTCACGCGCACCATCCTTTGTGCCCTGGATCCGAAGAGCGATTCCCTCAAGGCTCGTTTCGGTTTCGGGCAAGACGTGGATCAAATCATTCGTGCAGGCTTTTCCATTTCTCTCTCGCCCGCGCGCGATGTGTTCCACGCCGCCATCAGCAAAGGCGCGGACATCTACATCGATGATGTGCAAAGCGAACGCATACGAGATCACATTCCTGGGTGGTACCAGCAACTCATTCCCGCCAAATCCTTTGCGCTATTTCCCGTGATGATCGCCAAGAAGCCCGTGGGGTTGTTCTACGGGGATGCGAACACCGCGAAATCCCTGCGCCTGGAGGCCGGCGACATGGCGCAACTCAAGACGCTACGCAACCAGGCGGTACTCGCGATCAAATCTCAGAGCGCGTAACGCGTTACGTGAGCCTCTCGGCGGCAGCCGGAGGGATCTCTCGCCCGCCTTGCGTGCGCCGCTGGCGGCAGGGCACGACGAAAGTAAACACCGAGCCTCCCGCTGGATTGTGAGAGGCGTTAATGTAGCCTTCGTGCTGGCGCAAGATCTCGCTGCATGCCGCCAGATTGAGCCCTGCTCCGCCCACCCCATGGGCGTCATTCCCAACCGGGTGTTCGAAGACCCGCTCCAGCTCACCCCCTGGAATACTCGTACCCTCGTCGGTGACACTCACTTCGGCGGCTTCCAAGATTCCCATGTACTGCGCCCCATGTCCTTCGGGTAGCCAGGACTGCGCGACACGCACCGCAATACGCTTGCCCGCCGGGGTGAATTCGTGCGCATTGGACAGGAGGATCCGCATCACTTGCCGGATGCGCTCCGGATCGCACCAGGCATATACCGGGAAGCTGGAGCATTCCAAGACGATATTGACTCCGCGCCGCACCGCCACCGCGCTTAGTTCGTCCGCCGCCGCGCGTACGATGGCATTCATCTCGTGAATGCCGAAAGCGCTAACCCCCGCGCTTAGCTTGGAGATGCCGAGCAGCTCGCCCAGCGAAGACAGCAAGCGCTGCCCAACCTCATCGATCTTGCTGGCGAGAAACTCGGAATTGGGTTGAGCTCCAACGGCTACCCGCGGGACATGAACGGTATGGGGATTGGCTTCCAACTCGCGCACGCGTGACTGAAGTTGCTTGACCTCAACCTCGGCGGCGGCGATATCCGTGGCGTCTCGTATCACGCAAAGAAACATCCGCTCTTCGCCGAACATCGTCTCGCTCACGGCGGTCTCCATGGGGAATTCCTGGCCGCCGGCACGAAGACCGGCTAATATGGGCAGCGGAACAGACGTGTCTTGCAAGCCGCGCTCCCATAGGCCGCGATTCTTCTCCGGCATCAACGCGCGGAGATTCTGGCCCGGCAACTCTGATTGCTCGAATCCAAACATGCGGCAGGCGGCGGCATTGGAGGATTGAATAACGCCCTGTTGGTTGGCGATGACCACGCGCGCGCTCAGGGAATCGAACAGGACTTCAAGCCTCTCTTCGATCTCCTTGCCCGCGGCCTCCGCATGTTCGGCTCGCTTCAGCGCTTCCTGCAACGCTTGCGCGGATTCCTTCGCCTGCGAAATATCTTGCACTACCCCAATGAAACGCGACAGCCGGTCTTGTTCTCGAATGGGCACCATCTTGATGCGAACCCATTTGACCCAGTCGTCGTCCTTGTGAATACGGTGTTCGCTTTCAAATTCCGTCCCGCGAATGAGCGCGGTCTGAAAAGCCTGCGCCACGGCTTGCCGGTCGTCGGGATGAATGCGCCTCGACCAACCCCAGTCTTGCGCTTGGTCCTGGGTTAACTCAACCAACGCTTCGCAGCGCTTGTTAAGGCGCACGGTTTTACTGTCGGAGGAGATCTCCACGATGGCTACCGGGGCATGGTCATGGACGATCTTCAACTCATCGGTTCTAACCCCAAGCTGCTGCTCCAGGTCTTGGGCGGATTCCTTCAAACGCCGGTTCGTCCTCGACAAGCGCAGCATGAGGACGAAAGGGGAAAAACTCGCCACGAGAGCGCTAACGCCCAATACATTGGCCCAGATCCATGCTGTGGTATCCCGGCTCAGGCGCGCGCTCAGCTCCCAAGTGCGCCCAAACACTTGAAGACTCACCGATGCGTGGGCGAAATTGTCCGGCTTCACTCCGGTGGAGGGCGGGTAACTTGCAAGTGGCAACGACCCGCGTTGGCCTTCACCCGCATCTCGTATTTCGATCTGCTGGCGCGTGGTTTCGGGGTTCTCGGTGGCGCGCAAGAAATCCGTGGCGGAGAACGCACTGAAGACCCAGCCCCGTACCATCCCCAAGGGCCGCCACACGCTGGGTCCGATATCCGATTCCCAATAGACGGGGAAGTACAGCATCGCCACGGGGTTCGAGTCTTTCTCCCGAGCGAGGGTAATCGGCGCGGAGAGTACCGCAGCATTTGCCTCGCCTGCCCGCGCCATGGCGGCTTGAAGGGTTGGTTCCGTCCACATATCGAAGCCCGCCATGCGGGCATTGGCGCCTTCCCCCGGTTCCAACAGGAGTAGCGGCGCGTAGACCTCGCGCTTGCCCGAGGGATAGATGTTGAAGTCCCGCAGCTTTTGCTCGCGCATGCGGTTGGTGAGTTCATCTTTTTGCCTGCGCGAAATGACCTCCGCGAAACCCAGGGTCCCAGGCCCGTGCGAGGGAAGATCCAGCCGGGACGCATACTTTCTCCAGCGCTCCCGCCTCACGTTGGCGTCACCTTCGAACAATGCGCTGGCACCCGCCAGAACCTGCTCGTGGGAGCGCATGCGCTCCCACGAGCTTGAGCCGCATCTCATTTACGTAGCTCTGGGCGCGCACCTGGTCTGCATTCCTAGCGTGATGCAGGGCGCCCCACCACACGCCAGCCGTGATCGATAGCGATGCAAGCAACACACTCCATGCCACGCGGTGGCGGCGTAGACTCGATGTCATGCTGGCACCTGGCCGCGCACTTACCTCCATTCGTTCGTTCATGTTTTCGCTCTAACTCGCCGAGAAGAACTTCCCACGTCTATTACGGCGGCATCCGGCGGTTCCGAAGCCCCGCAACGGATCGTCCGGGGAGGATTTTTGTTAATCCGTATCCAAAAGCAGACGGATGGATGCCCGCGCCGGAACGGCGTCAGCGGGCAGAGGCGGCGGCGATCAGTGCCAGCAGATCCGCGCCATAACGGTCCAGTTTCGCCGTGCCGATGCCGCTGATTCCAGCAAGCGCCCGCAAGTTGTGAGGTTGCTGGCTCGCGATTTCCGCTAAGGTCTTGTCGTGCAAGATTACGAAGGCAGGTACGCCTTGCACGCGGGCCTGTTCCCGGCGCCATGTTTTCAGTTTCTCAAGCAACGCCATTCCCCCGGTAGATAGGTCCGCGGCTCCCGCGGATACCGCAGGCCGTTCGCGGCGCTTCCTGGGCGGATCGGTATGCCGCATTTGCAAGTGCTCGCCGCCCTTGAGCACCGGGCGGCTGGCATCGCACAGTTTCAGAGCCCCGTGAGATTCGTGATCCACCCGGACATAGCCCAGCGCCACCAACTGGCGGAAGATGCCGCGCCAGGCGATATCGCTCAAATCGGCGCCGATGCCGAAGACGCTCAGCTTCTCGTGACCCCAGCGCGTGACGCGGTCATTGGCTTTGCCGCGTAGAACGTCAATGACGTGAATGGCGCCAAAGCGCTGGCCCGTTCGGTAGATGGCGGAAAGAGCCTTGCGCCCGACCTCGGTGGCGTCCCAGGTATGAGGCGGGTTGAGGCAGGTGTCGCAATTTCCGCAAGGCGCGCTGTCTTCACCAAAATAACTCAGCAGCCGCACACGGCGGCAACCCGCTGTTTCGCACAAGCCCAGCAAGGCATCGAGCTTGGCGGCGCGCACGCGTTTGAATTCCTCGCCGGCGTCCGATTGGTCGATAAGCCGGCGCTGTTGCACCACGTCGGCGAGGCCGTAGGTCATCATCGCGCTGGCTGGTAACCCGTCGCGCCCCGCGCGGCCAGTCTCCTGGTAATACGCTTCAATGCTCTTGGGCAGATCGAGATGAACCACGAAACGCACGTCGGGTTTGTCGATGCCCATGCCGAAGGCGATGGTGGCCACCATCACAATCCCGTCTTCCATCTGAAACAGGGACTGGTGCTTGGAACGCTGCGCGGTTTCCATGCCGGCGTGGTAGGGCAAGGCCGCAATGCCTTGCTGCCCGAGCCAGTGCGCGGTCTCATCGACCTTGCGACGCGATAGGCAGTAGACGATACCGGCTTCCCCCGCGTGTTCTTCCCGGATGAAACGCAGCAGTTGCGCGCGCGCATCGGTTTTGTCGGTGATGCTATAGCGGATGTTGGGGCGGTCGAAGCTGGACACGTACTCACGCGCCTTGCCGAGTACCAAGCGGTCCAGGATTTCCTTGCGCGTTTGCGGATCCGCCGTGGCCGTGAGCGCGATGCGCGGCACGCCAGGAAAGCGCTGGTGCAGAATGGATAGTTGCAAGTACTCAGGGCGAAAATCGTGGCCCCACTGCGACACGCAATGCGCCTCGTCGATGGCGAAGAGCGCGATCTTTATACGCTCCAAGAGTTCGATGCAGCCGTGGGTGGTCAAGCGCTCCGGAGCGATATAGAGCAAGTCCAATTTGCCGCCGAGCATGGCTTGCTCGGTGGCTCTGGATTGCGCGAAGTCTTGCGTGGAATTGAGAAAGGCCGCGCGCACGCCCACTTGTTTCATGGCCGCTACCTGGTCCTGCATCAAGGCGATGAGGGGCGAAATCACCACGCCCGTGCCCTCGCGCAGAAGGGAGGGAAGCTGGTAGCACAGGGATTTTCCGCCGCCCGTGGGCATTAGCACCAGGGCATCGCCTCCGGCCACGACGTGATCGACGATTTCGGCCTGAGCCCCGCGAAACTCGGGAAAACCGAAAGTCTCGCGCAGAAGCTTCAAGGCGGACGATTGAGGCTGGGAGGTGTGTTGCATGGAGCGGCATTATCGGGCAACACCTTGCGTGTTCGGTCGTCTGCGCCGGTGTGAGAGGTGCACCCGCCAGGCGCCCCGTGCCCTATAATTCAAAGACTTGAGAATTTCCGCTGAACACCTCACCCAAACCGTGGCCCAATCCCAGCAGCTATTCGCCCTTGGCGTGAATCATAAGACCGCTCCCCTGGACGTACGGGAGCGCATCGCCTTTTCGGCCGAGACGCTGCCCGTGGCGCTGAGAAACTTCGCCGATACCGAGGGGATAGGTGAAGCCGCTATCGTCTCCACCTGCAACCGGACGGAGGTGTATTGCAACGGAGGCGACGCCGAGAAAGCCGTGCGCTGGCTCGCCGGTTATCGCCAATTGAAGCCGCAACAAGTCGAACCTTTCGTCTATCTGCTGCCGCAAGAAGGTGCCGTCAACCACGCCATCCGGGTCGCGAGTGGGTTGGATTCCATGGTTCTCGGCGAACCGCAAATCCTGGGGCAGATGAAGCAGGCGGTGCGCTCCGCGGAGAAAGCCGGCACGCTGGGGTCGGTGCTGCACAAATTCTTTCAGCTCACATTCTCCATCGCCAAGGACGTGCGTAGCCAAACCGATATCGGCGCCAACTCGGTGTCCATGGCGGCGGCCTCGGTGAAACTGGCGGAACGCATCTACCCGGCCATCGGCGAGCAGCGCATCTTGTTCATCGGTGCCGGGGAAATGATCGAGCTGTGCGCCACCCATTTCGCCGCTCAGCACCCACGTGGCACCACCTTCGCAAACCGCACCTTGGAGCACGCCCAGGAACTCGCGAAACGCTTCGAGGGCAGCGCGCGGGCATTGAGCGATCTTCCGAGCTATATCGCCGCCCACGACATCATCGTCACCTCCACCGCAAGCCCTCTGCCCATTATCGGTAAGGGGTTGGTGGAGCGCGCCCTGAAGGCACGGCGCCACCGGCCGGTGTTGATGATCGATCTCGCCGTGCCGCGCGACGTGGAAGCCGAAGTGGGCACATTGGATGACGTGTTTCTCTATACCGTGGACGATTTGGGCAAGGTGGTCGAACAAGGGTTCGAGTCGCGCAAGGCGGCGGTATCCAAAGCCGAGACCATCATATCCGCGGGCGTGGTGGATTTCATGCAATGGCTGGAAAGCCGCAAGAGCGTGCCTGCTATTCGCGCGTTGCGCGACCAAGCCGAGCGTGCGCGCCGCAATGAGTTGTCGCGCGCCATCAAACGCCTGTTACGCGGCGATGCACCCGAGGAGGTGCTCGAGGCGCTTAGCCGTTCCCTAACGAACAAATTGATTCACCCGCCCACCGCCGCGCTGCACCGGACTCCCGGCCAAGACGAGCAACGCGCCCTCGTCGAGCGCATTTACCAACTGAACCGCGGCGAATGAAACCCACCATAGCCTCCAAGCTCGCCCAACTCTCGGCGCGCTTGGAGGAGTTGAATGGCCTGTTGAGTGCCGAAGGCATCACGGCCGACATGGATAATTACAAGAGGCTCACCAAGGAGCACGCCGAAGTGGCGCCCCTGGTGGAGTTGTATCGCACCTACCAGCACACCTTGAAGAACATCGAGTCCGCCGAGCTGATGCTTTCGGATCCGGAAATGAAGGAACTGGCGCAGGAAGAAATCCTGTCCAACCGCGCGCGGGTCAACCAGTTGGAAGATGAGTTGCAGCAAAGATTGCTCCCCAAGGATGCGAACGACGAGCGCAACATCTATCTCGAAATTCGCGCCGGTACTGGAGGAGACGAATCCGCGCTCTTCGCGGGCGATTTGTTTCGCATGTATACGAGATTCGCGGAGCGCAGGCGCTGGAGCGTGGAGGTCGTGTCGCAGAGCCTCGGCGACGTGGGCGGTTTCAAGGAAATCATCGTTAGCATTGCCGGCCAAGGCGTCTACTCGCGCCTCAAGTTCGAGTCCGGCGGTCACCGCGTGCAGCGCGTCCCGGCAACCGAGGCCCAAGGCCGCATCCACACCAGCGCCTGTACCGTGGCCATCATGGCGGAGGTGGATGAAATCAGCGACGTCACCATCAATCCGGCGGATTTGCGTATCGATACTTTCCGCGCTTCGGGCGCTGGCGGCCAGCACGTGAACAAGACCGAATCGGCCATCCGGCTCACTCACCTGCCCACGGGCATCGTGGTGGAATGCCAGGACGACCGCTCGCAGCACAAGAACAAGGAGCGCGCGATGTCGCTACTCGCCGCGCGCATCAAGGACAAGCAGGTACGCGAGCAGCAGGCCAAGGAAGCGGCCACGCGCAAATCCCTAGTGGGCAGCGGTGAGCGCTCCGACCGCATTCGCACCTATAACTTTCCGCAGGGGCGCGTGACGGACCACCGCATCAACCTCACGCTGTACAAAATCGACGCCATCATGGATGGTGACCTCGGCGAGATCTTGGACGCCCTGTCGGCCGAACACCAGACCGAGCAGCTCGCCGCCATGGCCGAAGAACAGGCGGCTTAGGACCTCTGAGCCCTCCTGCCTCCCTCGCCGCCCTGCTCACTAGAGATGCCTCACGCATCGCGCAGGCTCTAGGCCTTGCCCCGGAGGACGCGGCGAACGAAGCGCAAATCCTGCTGGCCAGCGCCGCGAGAAAATCTCGCGCATGGGTCATGGCGCACGGACAGGATGCTCCAAGTGTCTTGGGCTCAACCCCCTACGAGCAATGGATCGCCAGGCGCGTTGGAGGGGAGCCCATCGCCTACATCCTTGGCCGCCGTGAGTTTTACGGCCTCGAATTGGAAGTCGGCGAACATGTTCTCATTCCCAGGCCCGAGACCGAGCTCCTGGTTGATCTAGCCCTTGACCATCTGCGCGAAGCCCGGCCATGCAAGGTGCTCGACCTTGGCACCGGTAGCGGCTGCATCGCGATCGCCATCGCCGCCCATGCGCCGCATTGCCATGTGCTGGGCACTGATTCATCGTTGGAGGCCTTGAGCACCGCCGCGCGAAATATTCAGCGGCATGGCCTGGAGAACGTGGACTTGCTGCATAGCGATTGGTACGTAGCGCTAGGCGCGATGCGCTTCGGCGTCATCGTCTCCAATCCGCCCTATATCGCGGCCGCTGACGCGCATCTCACCCAGGGCGATTTGCGTTTCGAACCGCAGGGGGCGCTAACCCCGGGCACTAAGGGCCTCGAAGCGATCGAGCGCATCGTCACCGGCGCACAGGGTTTTCTGAGAGAAGACGGCAGGCTCATGATCGAGCACGGTCATGACCAAGCTCAGGCGGTGCGTGAGATCCTTGAGCGGAACGGTTTTCAGGGCGTAACGGCCGCACGTGACCTTGCCGGAATCGCACGGATAGCCATGGGGCGCATGCGTCCCGATTGACAGATGCCCGGCCAGTCCTTAAGGTAGCCCCCATCGCGCCGATTTGTCCGTGATTGCGGGCGCGTAATAAGTGCGGCTAAAACTCGGGAGCACCAAGCCCGATTGCCTATTACCGGTAGCTTCGGGCTTTTTTGTTGTTGGATAGATTCGAGATGAACAAAACCACACAGCGCCTCCACGATCTCCTGGGGGAACGCATCCTTCTGCTGGATGGTGCCATGGGCACCATGATCCAGGGCCACGGGCTGGACACGCATCACTACCATGGTGACCGCTTCCACGACCACCATTGCGACCAGAAGGGCAACAATGACTTGCTCACCCTGACCCAGCCAAAGGTCATCGCGAGCATTCACCAGGCCTACCTCGAAGCCGGCGCGGACATTCTGGAGACCAACACCTTCAACTCCTCCCGCATCTCCATGGCGGACTACTACATGGAGGATCACATCCTTGAACTCAACCGCGAGGGAGCCCGGCTGGCGCGCCAGCTCGCGGACGAATATTCCAAGAGCACGCCCCATAAGCCACGCTTCGTGGCGGGCGTACTGGGGCCCACGAACCGCACCGCCTCCCTCTCGCCCGATGTGAACGACCCTGGCGCCCGGAACGTGAGTTTCGACGAACTGGTGGCCGCCTACGGCGAGGCGGTCGAAGGGTTGGTGCAAGGCGGCTCTGACTTGATTCTCGTGGAAACCGTGTTCGACACCTTGAACTGCAAGGCCGCCTTGTTCGCCGCCAGCGAGCACTTCGAACGCCATGGCATGGTGCTGCCTTTGATTATCTCCGGCACCATTACCGATCTTTCCGGGCGTACTTTGTCCGGCCAGACGGTGGAGGCTTTCTGGAACTCCGTCTCGCACGCCAAGCCCTTCGCGATCGGACTGAACTGTGCCCTGGGCGCCAAGGAATTGCGGCCCTACATCGCCGAGCTTGCGCGCTTGGCGGATACTTTTGTGTCCATCCATCCCAACGCTGGCCTGCCTAATGCGTTCGGCGAGTACGACGAAACGCCGGCCCAGATGTCCGCTCTTCTGGACGAATTCGCGCGCGAGGGATTCTTCAACATCGTGGGAGGCTGCTGCGGCACGCGCCCCGAGCACATTCGCGCCATTGGCGATGCGGTCAAGAGCAGTGCTCCGCGCGCAGTGCCGGCAATCGAGAAGAAACTCCGCTTGTCCGGACTCGAGCCCCTCAACATAGGCGACGACTCGCTGTTCGTGAACGTGGGCGAGCGTACCAATGTCACGGGCTCCAAGGCCTTCGCGCGGCTCATCCTGTCCTCCAACTACAAGGACGCGCTCACGGTCGCGCGCCAGCAGGTGGAAAACGGCGCGCAGATGATCGACGTGAACATGGACGAGGGCATGCTCGACTCCAAGGCGGCCATGGTCACCTTCTTGAACCTCATCGCCTCGGAACCGGATATCTCCCGCGTGCCGCTGATGATCGATTCCAGCAAATGGGACGTGATCGAAGCGGGCTTGAAGTGCGTGCAAGGCAAGGCGGTGGTCAACTCCATCAGCATGAAGGAAGGCGAAGCGGAGTTCCTGCGCCAAGCCAAATTGGTGCGCCGTTACGGCGCCGCGGCCATCGTCATGGCCTTCGACGAGCAAGGCCAGGCCGATACTCTGCAAAGGCGCAAGGACATCTGCGCCCGCGCCTACGATCTGCTCGTGAACCGGGTGGGATTCCCGCCCGAGGACATCATCTTCGATCCCAACATTTTCGCCGTGGCCACCGGCATCGAAGACCATAACAACTACGGCGTGGATTTCATCGATGCCACGCGCCATATTCGAGCGCACTTGCCCTACGCGAAAGTGAGTGGCGGCGTATCCAACGTGTCCTTCTCCTTCCGCGGCAACGAGCCCGTGCGCGAGGCCATCCACACCGCTTTTCTTTACCACGCCATCCAGGCCGGCATGACCATGGGCATCGTCAACGCCGGGCAGATTGGCGTGTACGCGGAAATTACCAAGGACTTGCTGGAGCGCGTTGAAGACGTGCTGCTCAACCGGCGGCCCGACTCCACCGAGCGCCTAGTGGCGTTCGCGGAATCCTTCAAGGGCCAGGGCAAGTCCGTGACGGAAGACTTGGCTTGGCGCAATGCCCCGGTCAACGAGCGCTTGGCTCACGCGCTGGTGAAAGGCATAGACACGTATGTCGTCGAAGATACGGAAGAGGCGCGGCTCCAATTCGCGCGGCCCATCCAAGTCATCGAAGGCCCGCTGATGGACGGGATGAACGTGGTGGGCGATCTCTTCGGTGCCGGCAAGATGTTTCTGCCCCAGGTGGTCAAGTCCGCGCGCGTGATGAAGCAGGCGGTGGCTCATCTCGTGCCCTATATCGAGGCGGAAAAGCAAGCGAGCGGCGACAAAACCAGCAAGGGCAAGATCGTGCTCGCCACGGTGAAGGGCGACGTCCACGATATCGGCAAGAACATCGTTGGCGTCGTTCTTCAATGCAACAACTTCGACGTGGTGAACCTGGGCGTCATGGTTCCCGCGCAGAAAATTCTCGACACAGCCATCGCCGAAAAAGCCGACATCATCGGCCTCTCGGGCCTGATCACGCCATCGCTCGAAGAGATGTCCCACGTTGCCAAGGAAATGCAGCGCCAAGGTTTCACCATTCCTCTGTTGATCGGCGGCGCGACCACCTCGCGCGTGCACACGGCCGTGAAGATCGAACCCGGCTACCACGGCCCCACTGTTTGGGTGCCCGATGCTTCGCGCAGCGTGGGCGTTTGCACGAGCTTGATCAGCGGCGAACTTCGCGGGGATTACGTCACGAAGGTAAAGGCGGAATCCCATCGCGTTCGCGAGCAACACAAGGGCAAGAAAGGCCAAGGGCCGTACTACACCATCGCGCAAGCCCGCGAGCATGGTGTGAAAACCGACTGGTCCGCGTATTCCCCGCCCGTACCCAAGCGGCTAGGCCTCATGCAATTCAACGATTACTCTTTGCAAGAGATCAGCGAGGTCATCGACTGGACACCGTTCTTCCAAACCTGGGAGCTGGCGGGCCGATATCCCAAAATCCTGCAAGACGAAGTCGTGGGTGAAACCGCCCGCAACCTTTTCGCCGATGCGCAAGCCATGTTGAGGCGCATCATCGAGGAAAAGTGGTTGAGCGCCCATGGGGTCATCGGTTTGTTTCCGGCCAATCGCGTCGATGGGACGGATGATATCGAGGTCTATGCGGACGACGTTCGTTCGCATGTCATCTCCCGCTTCCACTTCCTGCGCCAGCAGATGCAAAAGCCCGTGGACCGCGCCAATCTGTCTCTGGCGGATTACATCGCGCCGAAGTCGTTGGGAAAGAAAGACTACATCGGCGCCTTCGCCGTCACCAGCGGCACCGGCATCGACACTCGCGTGGCGGCCTATGAAGCCAAGCACGACGACTACAACTCCATCCTGCTCAAAGCCTTGGCGGACCGCCTCGCGGAAGCCTTCGCCGAGCTCATGCACCGCCGCGTGCGCCGCGAATTCTGGGGCTACGCCACGGATGAAGAAATTTCAGTGGAATATCTGATCGCCGAAAAATACCGAGGCATCCGTCCCGCGCCCGGCTACCCCGCTTGTCCCGATCATACCGAGAAGGGCGCGTTGTTTTCACTGCTTGAGGCCGAAGCCCGCGCGAAGATGAAACTGACCGAAAGCTACGCGATGCTCCCCGCCGCCGCGGTCAGCGGCTTCTACTTCTCTCATCCAGAGGCTCACTACTTCGCCGTCGGCCGCATCGATCAAGACCAAGTGAAGGAATACGCCCAGCGCAAGGGAAAACCCTTGGAGGAGGCGGAGCGCTGGCTGGCGCCGAATCTCAACTACGAGAGAACGCAGAAGGTGGCGGTGTAAGAGGCGCTGTGATTTCGTGCATTGGCGGCTTGCAGATGCGCAGTGACCATCGCAGCTTCGGCAACATCGGGGCGGGCAGTAGGCATGCGGCGACATGACCCCTGCGCCAAACTATGCCGGTTTCGGCTTCCTTGCTTTGAGCGGAAGGGCTTCCCGCTCCGTCGGCAGAGCATTGAATTCGGGGTCTTTGTGGATCAACAAGGCGCCCTGCTCCTGGGCGCAAGCGGCAATCCAGGCATCCGCGAGCGACAAGGAATACTCTGCCTTCATTCGCGCGCCAGTTCGTCGCGGCGCGCGGCGAGCAGCCGTTTCGTGGCGCCGCCTTTGCCTTGCCCGCGAAATGCCTCCACCGGATTGGCGCGCACCGGCACCACGCGGATCGTGCCATTTTCCAGTATCCACTCCAGGCGGTCTGCCGGGCTTAAACGAAATTGGCGGCGGATAGCCGCCGGAATGACGGTCTGCCCGCGATCAGTAATGGTGCTTCTCATGACGCCTCCAGGATGAATTACAAATCAATCTAAAGTGTAATTCAGCTCCTGCGTGTTCGCAATACGAATCGATTCCGGGAAGAGAGCGTTATCGGCTCGGGCGCGGTGTTGAGGCGCTGCCGGTTGCGATCCTGAACAAGATTTCGCAGGATTAATTGCGTACCGGTGCAAACCCATGACACAACGTCACCACGGCTTCCCACAGGAGTCCATGGGACCAGTCCAACTCGGCAAAGTGATACCATCGGCGCTAACTTTGAACTTGCCGGTATTGCATTGACGATCCATGGAATCCTTCTTTACTGTTACCTATTGCTGTGTTCGGTTGGTGCGCTGACCCCGGCCTGGGCGGACGCACCCAGCCGCATTCATCACTACCGCCTTGAAGCCGATGAAGGATTGACTACCCTGAAGGCACGGGCATGTTTTAACGGAGCGCCGCCACTATACTTGGTAGCGGAATCCCTGGATGCCTCCACCGCGCTTAAGGAGGCGCGCATCGAGGGCAGTCGCCGTGACCTTGAACCCAACGGCACGGAACTCAAGCTGAAGGGCGCGGCACGCGATACCTGTGTTCTGTATACGGTGGACATTTCTCCCTCCGCGGCACGCCATGAACGCGGTGGTAACTTGAGCGGCTGGGCGGGCGACGATCTGGTGGTGGACGTCGGCCGTTGGTTTTGGCGCCCGCAGACGCTCGCGGCGGATGAGGATATCCGGCTGGAGTTCGTGCTGCCCGAAGGAGTGGCTATATCCGCGCCGTGGAAGCGCGATGAAGGCAGGGGAGGCGCGAACTTTCGTGCCGGGCATACTCCCGCGGATTGGCCTGCGGTGGTGGCTTTTGGCCGGTTCAAGGAAAACGTCATCGCCGTTCCAGGTGCGACATTGCGGGTCGCGGTGCTGGGCGTGACACCGAAGATCGATGCTGCCCAGATCGCCGAATGGGTGCGCAACGCCGCGCTCGGCGTCACCACGGTCCACGGCAAGTTTCCGGTGCCTGAAGCGCGCGTGTTGGTGGTCCCCAACGCCCAAGGCAATGAACCGGTGCCCTGGGCCTTTGTGCAGCGAGGCGGCGGCCCGTCCGCGCAATTTCTCATCAACCACCGCTTGCCGGCCGAGGCCTTCGTATCCGATTGGACCTTGTTCCACGAGCTGGCCCATCTGCTCTTGCCTTACATCGGTTCACAGGATGCCTGGTTGTCGGAGGGAGTGGCCAGTTATTATCAAAATTTGTTGCGCGCGCGCCGCGGAGTCATCACGCCGCTGGATGCCTGGCAACGCTTGCACGCGGGATTCGAGCGCGGGCGCAAGAGCCAGATCGGCGTGACGCTGGCCGATGCCACGGAGCGCATGTATCTCAACGCCGGCTTCATGCGCGTGTATTGGCAAGGCGCGGCCATCGCGCTGCTGGCCGATTACAGGCTGCGCGTGCAAGGCCACCACTCCCTCGACAGCGCGCTGGGGGGGCTGGCTCGGTGCTGCTTGCCTTCGGATAAAACCTGGAGCGGGCGCGAGGTGTTGGAACGACTGGATGCCATCACCAGCACTTCAGTTTTTACCGAACTGTATGACCGCTATATTCGCTCGGAAGCGTTTCCGGATTTGAGCGAGGTCTACCAGGGATTGGGATTGCAGGTACAGGATAAGGAATTGCGGTTCACGGAGGGTTCACCGCACACCGCGTTGCGCGATTCGATGATGAGCATCCATGATTGAAGCTCTGGTGGCCTATCTGCACTACACCTCGGTCATCGTCATGGGAGCCGCGCTGTTCACGGAGTACTCGCGCTGCCACGAGGATATGCAACCGCCTGATATCCGCGTTCTGGCAAGGGTTGACGTGGTGTACTTCATCGCCGCCATCGCCGTGTCGGCTACCGGCCTCGCACGCGTGTTTCTGCTGGGGAAAGGTGTTGCGTACTACTTCCACAATCCGGTTCTCTATATCAAGCTCGCACTGTTCCTGGCGGTGGGCCTGCTGTCGATTCCGCCCACCTTGCAGTTCATCCGGTGGAACCGGGCCTTGAAGAGCGGGCAAGGGCGCATTCTCAACGGCGACCAGATCAGCGCCACGCGCCATTACTTGATCGCCGAACTCATCGTTTTTCTTTTCATTCCGCTCGCGGCAGTGATGATGGCGCGAGGCTTCGGCATTCAGGCTACGCCACCATGAACCCCATGTGTTTCTTACCGGCCTCTGATCTTGCCTCGATGATTCGCCGCAAGGAGGTCTCTTGCGAGGAGGTAATGCGGACTCATCTTGAACACATTGACCGCATTAACCCGGTGGTAAACGCCATCGTGACCCTGGTGCCAGATCAAGCGATGCAAGGGGCGCGAGAGGCCGACCGCCAAATCGCTCGCGGTGATGCTCTGGGTCCGTTGCATGGGTTGCCGGTGGCCCACAAGGACTTGATGGTCACGAAAGGCATTCGCACCACCTTCGGCTCGCCCATCTTCAAGGACTTCGTGCCCGAAGAGGATGGACTTATCGTGGAGCGATTGCGCGCGGCGGGGGCTATCACCCTGGGCAAGACCAACACGCCGGAATTTGGCGCAGGCTCTCAGACATTCAACGCCGTGTTCGGGGCCACGAAGAATCCCTACGATCTTACCAAGACATGCGGCGGCAGCAGCGGCGGTGCGGCCGTGGCGCTCGCCTGTGGCATGGTGCCCATCGCGGACGGGAGCGATCTGGGAGGGTCTCTGCGTAACCCCGCGAGCTTCTGCAATATCGCGGGGTTTCGCCCTTCGCCAGGGAGGGTGCCCAATTGGCCCGTGCTCAACGCCTACTACCCCCTCTCCGTGGTGGGGCCCATGGCACGCACGGTTCAAGATCTGACCCTCATGTTGAGCGCCATCGCCGGGCCGGATGCACGGGCGCCACTCTCCATCGCGCAGCCCGCTTCGGTCTTTGCGCAATCGCTGGGGCGAGATATCAAGGGGGTCAAGATTGCGTGGGGTTCGAATCTCGGTGGCTTCGAGGTAGACAGGCGCGTGAGCGCGGTGCTCGATAGTCACCGCCACGTGCTGGAGGATCTCGGTTGCATCGTGGAAAAGGCCCATCCGGATTTTCGGGATGCGGATGAAATTTTTCAGGTGCTGCGTGCCTATGCCTTCGAAACCAACTTTGGCGAGTTACTGCCTTCCCACCGCCACCAGATGAAGGAGACCGTCGTCTGGAACATCGAGGCCGGACGCAAGCTCACCGGCGCGCAAGTGGGCCGCGCCGAGGCCAAGCGCACGGCGCTCTACCACCGGGTGCGAACGTTTATGGAACAATACGAGTACCTGGTGCTGCCAGTGGTGCAGGTTCCGCCCTTCGATATCGCCCAGGAGTACGTCACGCGGATCAACGGGCATAAGATGCAAACCTACATCGATTGGATGCGCTCCTGCTACTACATCACCGTGACGGGCTGCCCGGCCATCTCGGTGCCGTGCGGATTCACCGAGGAAGGCCTTCCCGTGGGGTTGCAGATCGTGGGAAGGCACCAACAGGATTTCGCCGTATTGCAATTGGCCTATGCATTCCAGGAACAAGTGCCATACTGGAAGCGCAGGCCCGCGATGTTCAACTGACTCTCTCGAACCATAAAACATGAATGCTTCTACCTTCGCACGACTTGTCTGTGCATTTTTTCTCTCGGCAACTACCTTCCTAGTCATGGCGCAAACGGACGCCCCAGCCGCCGAAGCGCAGGCCAAGCGCCCGCCCCGCCCTGGCCGCGTCTACATCAAGGACGTGGAGGGCATCTGGATGGCCCAGCAGTACATGAATGCGCTCAAAGCCACACGCTCACCGCGAGCGGCGGCACGCAAGTCCCAGCCCATCGTCATCCAACTCAAGAAAGAGAACTGGATCTACCCCATCTTGACCACGAATTTTCGCTCGGCGGTGTTGCAATTCATGATCGAAATCGAGCCGGATAAAAAGCCGCAATCCTGGCGCTTCGTCACCGCCAAGACCGAAGGCATCGTCAGTTCGAGCGACGTGATCTACAGCTACTTCACGGGCAAGCGCGGCATGACCGGTGCCTTTGAAACCTTGTCCCTGAAGGAACCGCACTTCGCCCAGCGCAAGAGCACTCTCTTCGCGCGGCTGGCCGAACCTCTGGAGGTCTTCGTCAATAAGAATACCGTGGCCGGCAAATACGAGGACGAGGACGGCAAACCCTACGAATTTAGCGGCGAGGGAGATGCCATGTTTCCTGATCGCAAATTCGCCTATGAAGTGCTGTTGGATACGGCGCAAGCAAGCTGTGACGTGCTAACGAGCCACCACGAGAAGGAGCCCGAAGGCAAGGAGCGCATCGGCTTTGCCGCCAAGGGCGATAAGCTTCTCTTGTACAAGACGCAATCCCTGTCCAAGGGTACGTGGCGTTGCGAAGCCAAACCCTTCGCCACGTTAACCCGCGGCGAACAAGCTTAAGGAGAAAAGCCATGTTGAATTACATTAAGACCGTATTACTAGGTGCCGCCGTCGCATTCGCCACACAAGCCCTCGCGGGTAACTGCGAAGACATCAACGCCCACGAAGCGCAGAAAGCCGAAGATGCCCGCTACGCCGCGCAAATGAATGACGACTTCGCCGCGATGGATAAGCTCTTCGCCGATGATTTGGTTTACACGCACTCCAGCTCCGTGGTCGATAACAAGAAGACCTATATCGAATCCATGACCTCGGGCACGGTGAAGTACAAGGTGATGCGCCGCTCGGATGTGACAGTGCGCACCTTCGGATGCATCGCCATCCTTACCGGCCTGGGGAATTTCGACGTGAGAGTGAAAGGGCAGGATCTTTCCGTGGAGTTGCGCTTCTCGAGCACATGGATCAAGCGCAATGGCGCGCCGCAATTCGTTTCCTGGCAGGCCACCCGCACGCCTGCTAAGCAGTAGCCGCCGGTTTTCCCTGAACCGCGATTCCATCTTGAGCCCGTTGAGGCGCCATGTCCGAAGCCAAAGAGCGACAGCCCCAGGAGGGCGTGCAGCAGGCGTTGCAACAAATCGTTGCCCTGCTGGACAAGCAAAAGCTGGTCGAAAGCCTCGTGCACAAGCAGGAGATGCCGCGCCACGACCTAGTGGAATCCCTGGTCCACAAGCAACACCTCGCTGAACTTCAGAAGAAGCTCGACACCCTTCACGCCGCCGATATCGCCCACATCCTGGAGGCCTTGCCCCTGGATGAGCGGCTCTATGTTTGGGATCTGGTCAAGGCGGAGCGCGAGGGCGATATTTTGCTCGAGGTCTCCGAGCCTGTCCGCGAGACGCTCATCGCCTCCATGGAGCCGCAAGAGTTGTTGGCGGCGGCGGAATCCCTCGATACCGATGAACTGGCCGACCTCGCGCCCGACTTGCCGCAAGACGTCATGCAGGACGTCTTCAAGTCCCTTTCGCTCGAGGAGCGCGAGCAGTTGCGCGCCGCCATGTCCTACGAGGAAGACACGGTGGGGGCATTGATGGATTTCGATCTCGTCACCATACGCGAAGACATCACGCTCGAAACCGTGCTGCGTTACCTGCGCCGGCTGGACGAGTTGCCTGACCACACCGACCAATTGTTCGTTGTGGACCGCCGCGGGCGCCTGAAGGGGGCTTTGCCCATCAAGCGATTGCTGGTGCAAGACCTCGACAAGACCGTGGCGGAAGTGATGCACACCGGCATGTTGATGCTGCGCGCGCGCGACCGCGCCGAAGAGGCCGCCCAGGCCTTCGAACGCTACGACTTGGTGACCGCGCCCGTCATCGACGAGCGCGCCAACCTGGTGGGCCGCGTGAGCGTGGACGCGGTGCTCGACTACGTGCGCGAAGCGGCCGAGAACGAACGTCTCAATCTGGGCGGCTTGCGCGAAGAGGAGGATATCTTCGCCTCGGTGTGGGATGCCGCCAAGAACCGTTGGGCTTGGCTGGCCGTGAATCTGGTCACGGCCTTGGTGGCCTCGCGCGTCATCAGCGTGTTCGAGGGCAGCATCGAAAAACTAGTGGCGCTGGCCGCCCTCATGCCCATCGTGGCGGGCATCGGCGGGAACTCCGGTAACCAGACCATCACCATGCTGGTGCGCGCCATAGCGCTCGGGCAGGTGAGCCGCATGAACGCGAAGCGCTTGCTGGCGAAAGAACTGCTGATCAGCTCGCTCAATGGCTTGGTTTGGGGCGGCATCATGGGTTTGATCGCCGTGGCGCTCTATGGTAGCTGGCTGCTGGGCTTGGTGATGGCCATGGCCATGACATTGAATCTCGCCGTGGCGGCGGTCTTCGGTTTGGGAATTCCGTTGGTCCTGGACCGCTTCGGCCGCGATCCGGCAGTGGGCTCCAGCGTCATGATCACGGCTATCACCGACAGCGGCGGGTTCTTTATTTTTCTCGGGCTGGCCACGCTGTTCTTGCTTTGAGAAGGGCGGCCATCACGAATGTCTCACGCTTCATCACGCATTGTTCAATTTCGCGTTGGCTTCCGAACCGCGGCGGCTTAGCTAGCTCAAAGCCGCATCCGCGCCATCCCGGATTACCGTATAACGAGGCTACGCATGCTAAAGGATATTACCGTGCTGGTCAAACACTCAAACGATATCGTTCCCTCGGAAATTACGCCCAAGGCGCTCTATGAAGGAAGGCGCCAGTTCATGCTCAAGAGCGGAGCCGCGCTCGTGGGTGCCTGGGGTTTAGCGGCTGCGCGCAACGATGCCTTCGCCGGCGTGAAACTGGCTGGCGTGAAGAAGAGCCAGTACACGGTGGCGGAAGCGCAGACTCCGCTAAAGGATGTCACCACCTATAACAACTTCTACGAATTCGGCACGGACAAGTCAGACCCCGCCGCCAATGCGCACACGTTGAATCCACGGCCGTGGACAGTATCCGTGGAAGGCGAAGTGAAGAAGGCGAAAACCTTCGGCATCGAGGAGTTGCTCAAGCTCGCACCTTTGGAAGAACGTGTCTACCGCCTGCGCTGCGTGGAGGGATGGTCCATGGTCATTCCCTGGGTAGGGTATTCGCTGGCGGAACTCATCAAGCAAGTGGAACCCACTGGGAACGCCAAGTACGTGGAATTCGTTTCGCTCGCCGATCCCGCGCAGATGCCCGGGGTGAAGGACTCGGTCCTGAATTGGCCTTACACGGAGGGCTTGCGCATGGACGAGGCAGTGAACCCGCTCACGCTCTTGTGCATGGGACTCTACGGCGAAGCGCTGCCTAACCAGAACGGCGCGCCGGTGCGCGTGGTCATCCCATGGAAGTACGGTTTCAAAAGCGGAAAATCCATTGTGAAGATTCGCTTCGTGGAGAAGCAACCCACCACGGCCTGGATGGCCGCCATTCCCAGCGAGTACGGCTTCTACTCCAACGTCAATCCGCAAGTGGATCATCCGCGCTGGAGCCAGGCGAAGGAACGGCGCATCGGCGAATTCGGCAAACGTCCCACGCTCATGTTCAACGGCTACGCCGACCAAGTGGGCAAGCTCTACGCCGGCATGGATCTCAAGAAATTTTTCTAGGGCAATGCCAATGGAGTCCGTTCGCCCTGAGCTTGTCGAAGGGCGCTCTGCGCAACTCGCTGAAGTTAGAGGGTCCTCCGCTCATGCTTCGACAAGCTCAGCACGAACGGAGGACTTAGTCAGGCTATTCCTAACGTGAAGGCGCTGGCGCATATCAGCGCGGAAGACCTTCGCGCGATCAAGGCAGCCGTGTTTTTAGCCGCCCTGGTGCCTCTCGCGCGGCTGGCGTGGCTGGCGTGGCACGGCGGCTTGGGCGCCAATCCCATCGAGTACATCACTCGTTCGACAGGGTGGTGGACTCTGTCGTTCTTGCTCATCACCTTGAGCGTGACACCCTTGCGGCGCTGGACAGGTTGGAACTGGCTCATCAAGTTGCGCCGTACGCTGGGGCTCCATGCTTTCTTTTATGGGCTGCTGCACTTCACCACCTATGTCTGGCTGGACCAATTATTTAGCTGGATGGATATCGCCAAGGACGTGGTGAAGCGCCCCTTCATCACGGTTGGATTCTCGGCCTTCGTCCTACTGATTCCGCTGGCTATCACCTCGACCAACGCCATGGTTCGCCGCTTGGGCTGGCGGCGCTGGCAGATGTTGCACCGGCTGGTCTATGTCATCGCCACTCTAGGCGCGGTCCATTTCTGGTGGCTGGTGAAGAAGGATATTCGCGAGCCATTGGTGTTTGCCGCGATCCTTGCTAGCCTTCTCCTTGCGCGCGCTTGGTTCGCGATGCGCAAGTCCGTTTCCGCTCCCGTGAAAACCTCTCGTTCGCAGGCGGCTTAATGCAAATCGGCATTCCCAAGGAAACCAAGGACCAGGAGTTTCGCGTTGGAATGATCCCCGCCGGGGTGGACGCGCTGGTGAAGGGCGGCCATGTCGTCCTCGTGCAATCTCGCGCGGGGGAACGGACGGGCTTCTCCGACGCGGATTATGAAGTCTCGGGCGCGCGCATCGTGACCTCCGCCCAGGAGATTTTCGCCAGCGATCTCGTGGTGAAGGTCAAGGAACTCCAGCCTCCCGAGTACCCTTTGTTGAGGCGCGGCCAGATCGTGTTTGCCTACCAGCAACTGGCACCCGACCCCAAGCTGCTGGACTGCGTGTTGCAAGCTGGAATATCGGCCATAGGCTATGAAACCGTCGCGGACGAACGCGGCAATCTTCCTCTGTTGGCGCCCATGTCGCGCATCGCGGGGCGCATGTCGGTGCAAATCGGCGCATGGGCTTTGCAGATGAACAATGGCGGAAGCGGCGTGTTGCTTCCCGGCGTGCCCGGCGTGCCACCCGCCAAGGTCGTGGTCATCGGCGCGGGTGCCGCCGGGAGCAATGCCGTACAAGTGGCCGCGGGCTTGGGCGCGGACGTGACGGTGTTCGATGTCAGCATCGACCGCTTGGCGCACATCGACGCGCTCTACCGCGGCGCTGTCAAGACCTGCTACTCGATTCCACTACCGCTGGCGGAAGCCGTCGCGGATGCCGATCTCGTCATCGGCGCGCTACTGGTTCCGGGCAAGCTTGCACCCAAGGTCATCACGCGCGCCACGGTCGCCCGCATGCGCAAGGGGTCCGTCATCGTGGACATCGCCATCGACCAGGGCGGCATTTCAGAAACCTCTCGCATGACCTATCACTCCGCTCCTCTGTACGTGGAGGAGGGCGTGGTGCACTACTGCGTCCCCAACATTCCCGCCGCCTGCGGGCGTACGGCCACTCTCGCGCTAACGCAAGCGACGCTACCCTATGCGCTGCGGCTCGCCAACCAGGGACTCATGGCCATGAAGGGCGATTTCGGTTTCGCCGCCGGGCTGCAAACGCACGACGGCCATGTCACTCACAAGGGTTTGGCGCAGGACACGCAGCGCCCACACCGGCCGTTCTCAGGCCTTGGCGCGGGTAGCGCAAAAGATTCCCAGAAGAATTAGCGCGAAGGCCGCGCCTTGAATCCAGTCCACGGATTCGCCGAAAAGAAAAAAAGCCAGCAAGGCCGAACCCACCGGTTCTCCCAGGATGGAGAGCGCCACAAAGGTCGCGGAAACTTGGCGCACCGACCAGTTGAGCAGCGTGTGCCCGAGCAACTGCGGGCCCAAGGCTAGACCCAATATGCATAGATAGGCTGCCGGCGTGAAACCGGCCACGCCCGTGCCGCTCACCAGCGCGGCCGCGAAGAGCATGATGGCCGCCGCGCCGTAGGCGAGCCAGATGTAGGCCAGCAGGGAAAGGCGTGTACGTAAAGATCTGCCGATGATGAGATAGGCACTGGCGCACAGAGCGCCGGTCAAGGCGAGCGTATTTCCCAGCATCGGGTTGGCGGCGCGTTGCGAGGAGGCTTCCGGGCCGGCCAGGAACATGGTCACGGTGCCAAGCGTTGCGAGGCCGATGCCCAGCACCACCAGCAAGGCGAGCCGCTCCCGAAGAAAAAGCACCGATGCCAGCCCCACCCACAGCGGATTGGTGGTGACGAGTGCCGTGCTGCTCGCCACGGAAGTGTGTTCCAGGGATGTGATCCACGAGCCGAAATGCACCGCGAGAAAGGCGCCCGAAAGGAGCGAGAGACCGGCGTCTCTTGCGCTCAGCGAGCGAAGTTCCGCACCGGCGTGGTGCCATGCGATGGGAGTCAATATCAACGAGGCCACGCCGAGGCGCCAAGCGGCGATGGCCATGGATGTGGCGCCCTCTGCCTGGGCTATGCGGATGAGAATGGCGGCGGTGGATACGACGAGAACTCCGGTGGCGAGTCCGCCATACGCCATGGCGCGATTATTCATGCCCTCGTTCAAATCAGCGCGCCCACGCGCCCACTGGTGTCTAGTGCAGCTGCCCTGGCGGTACTGGCGCCATGGGGAGCGCCATGACATCGATCCCTTCTTCTTTAAGTTCCTTCGCTTGTTCGACAGTAGCTTGGCCGCGAATAGCGCGTTCGGGAGCTTCACGGTAGTGAATGCGGCGCGCCTCATCGGGAAACTTCTTGCCCACGTCCTCGGTGTTCTTGAGCATGTAATCTAGCACCTTGGCGCGCAGTTCGCGAAGTGCTTCTTCGGGGAAGCGCGCGAGATTACGGGGACCATCGTTCTCCCGCTTCTCGCCGCTCTGGCTGGAACTGCAACGGCCGATGTTGGGCGCCGAGGGCTGCTTGACGACTCCGTTGGAACCGCACACGGGACAGCTCACGGACAGAGCTTGCGCCTGCTCGTCGAATACTTCCGGCGAGGCAAACCACCCCTCGAAGGAATGGCTGTTGGTGCAGGCTAAGTTATATACGACCATGGGACGATCTCTTATTCTCGTTAATCTCGTATCACTCTACTGTTGGCAACCTTGGAGAAGAATTTGATCCGCCAAAGCTCCGTCCAGGGGATTAACAAGGGGCCACCCCTTGTTCCTTCCTGGGGGATAAACAAGGGGAGCTCTCCCCTTGTTCGTAGCATGAATTTTGTCCGGCACAACAGTCACCCTTTTTGGTTTCAGCTGCGCCCGCTTAAGACTCACTCCGCCGGGGATTGTGCCCCAGCTCACAGAGGCGCGCAAACGCTTCCGTAAAGGTTGAGCAATCCGTGGTCCAAATGACCAACAGAAATGCTGCCGGCCCCATGTGGCATGCCGCTGGGAACGTAAGGCCTTGATTGGTCCGAACAAGTGCCTCTGGACTTGCACGCCCGGGGGCGCCATGCCCGGGCTTGCGCATCCTCTAGATTGCCGAGATTTCGGTTCCGGCGTAGATATTTCTCTTAATTTAAGGCGGCGCTAACGAGGGGAATTATTTGGTATCTCGTCACAGGCGAACGACAACAACATTCCACGATATTGAAGGGGGCTAGGATCATGAGGAGGGTATTGGTAGCGGTGGATGGTTCCAAGAGTTCGGACCGCGCGGTGGAGGAAGCGGTCAAGACGGTCAAGCACGGGACCAATGCCTAAGTGCATCTGGTCAATGTACAACCCAGGGTCTTGAGCGACGATGCGCTAATCGGTTTACGAAAGGAAGACATCGAGCGCTATTACTACGAGCAAAGCTCCAAGGCGCTGTCCTGGGCGGAAAAAATACTGCGCGAGAACAGCGTGCCGTTCACTTCTCACCGCATCGTGGGCCCGGCCGCGCAGAGCATCGTCGCGCAAGCGCGCGACCTTCAATGCGACGCCATCGTGATGGGTACGCGAGGGCTAAGCCGCATCAACGGATTGAGCTTAGGCTCGGTGTCCATGAAGGTATTGCACTTATCCGACCGTCCGGTGACGCTCGTACGGGGCGACCCTCCCGTGGAATTCAGCGGACGTTTGAGCGCGAGTTAGGGTCGGCTGACAACCCTAGAGCTCCAGAATCCAACGCGTGACAGCGCCGGTTTCCTCCTTGCTCAGACTCGCCTTGACGTGGCCCTCTTCGGCTTTGGACAAGGTAATGATGCGATAGCGCTCGCGGTGCGGCTTGACCCCCAGGTCAAGGGCACCGCGAGGTGCGCTACGGGCGCCGCCACTATGTTATTGATCGATGGTGGGGAAAGATCGATTGCGCGCGCAAGATCATGGATTTCGAGAATCAAGTTAAGGTGAAGATGGATTTTGGGAATGTGTGGCCATCATACTGAGTTGCTAACCCATAAGGATTGAGGCGACGCGAAGCGTCGTTTCAATCCGCAGTTCAAGAAGCCCCGGGGGCGGACGGCGGTGTGTATTTGGGCGCGAGCCCGCCGAGCTGCTCGGCGCCGGATGAAGGAAGGAAAAGCAAACCAGCGGTTTGCGGAAGAGTGTGGTTCTTGGGTTTGGTTTGTGATTTGGTTTGGGTGTGGCTTTGGATGTTGACGTGCCCTCCCCTTCTGAACCGCCGAGTAACGCAGGAGCGAAGGGGGATGTCGCCGAGGACTGTTCGACGGCCGCGCGCTTTTTGCGCGGACTAGTTCCGCAGGCGCCCATCGCTTCGAGTAACGCAGGGTACCCTGCAAGGGGCGGGGCAGTAGGGGCGGCCTTTTTTCGCTTACCTTTTTTGGCCGCGCAAAAAAGGTGAGTAGCTGCCGGGCTACCCCCGGCGACTTTTCTATCCTGGTAGATTAACTAATCAGACGCACAGTCCGAGACTAATCAATACGGCGCCCCCATCCCAACCTTCCCCCGCAAGCAGGGGAAGGAGCAAACAAGCGGTCATCGGCATTGGCAGCGAATGGTCACGCAGAGCTTGATCAGGCGAAAGTTACTCCAAGGCGCGGCGGAAAATCAGCGCGCAGCCATGCCGTCTTTCTAGTGCTCGCACAGCCCTCGCGCAAGAACATGCGACAAGGAAGAACAAGGGAGCGTGTATACATATCCGGCACTTTGACGGTAAGAATGCTGCCCGTTTATGCAGCGAAGGCACGACAGATTCTCGCCCCGCGCGATTAGCGCTTATGCTTTAGCGGCTTCAAGAACCCCCAGCGATGGTCACGCGATTCTCATTGCCGCGCCGGAAGCCTGGATGCTTTCCCGGGGCCCTGGAAGAGACTCCACGGCGCGCGCGTCGCGAATTGCGGCCATGAACCTGTAGTGGCGTCTTTTCCCTCATCCCCATCCCTTCTCCCACGGGGAAAAGGGAGCGTCGTGCTCTCCGCCCGAGCGGAGAGGTTCATGGCTAGGTGCGCGCACCACTTGCGAGTCGCATGCCTGGCTGCGAGACGTCCAAACCTATCCTTCGCAGGGTCAACCGCCAAAGCCCCGCAAGCGAGTGATCGCCATGGGAGATAGGCGCGGCTGCTCTTCATAGTGCAATGAGCCACCGCCTGCCGCACGTGAGCCAAAACCATGGATAATTGCCGGAGTTACAGGGGCCGTAAAAAGAGTGAGGGGGCAGCAGGTGGCAGGCAAGGATTTATCGGCGGGGGAGCGGGTCGTCCAATGGCCGTAGTCGCAGTGTTCAACCAAAAGGGCGGCGTTGGAAAGACCACGACCACGCTGAATATCGCGGCCTGCTTGGCGGCCGAGCATCGCGCGCCCTTGCTGCTGGATACGGACCCGCAGGCGCACCTCACCTTGGCCTTCGGAATACGCAATGTGCCGGGGGATAAGAGTCTTTACAGTTTCTTCCAGAACGGGAAGTCCCTTGAATCCCTGATCATGCGGCAACCCTCGGAGATCAGGCTCATTCCCTCCTCGCCCGAGTTGTCCAAGATCTATGCCTTGTTTGGCAATGATCCTTCCATAGCCAGGCGGCTCAAGGAAGGGATGGACAAAATGCCGGCGCAAGCGCGCTCGACGGCCCTGATCGATTGCTGCCCCATGCTCGGGGTGCTGACCTTGAATTCGCTGCTTGCCGCCGACCGCGTGCTCATGCCAGTGTCGGCGGACTACCTATCGCTGGAAAGTATTCACAAGCTCAAGCTCGCCTTGGATGTGCTGGAGACCAGCTTGGGCCGAAAATTCCTGCGCCGCGTGGTGGTGACCAGTTTCGATGGGCGGCGTAAGCTCTCGCACGAGATTCTGCGCAGGCTCAACGAAGCCTTCGGCGAGCAGGTATGCCGGAGCGTGATCAAGGAAAATGTTCATCTTGCGGAGAGCCCCATGCACGGCAAGGATGTACTGGCCTTCGCGCCGTGGAGCCAAGGCGCGGCGGATTACCGCGCGGTGACCGAGGAACTGGAGCAGTGCAACTTCTTATGAGAGGCTAGTTATGATGACAGGGGTACGTACTATTGTGCTGGTGGTGGCTGCCTTGGTGGCCGCCGTGATGGTAGCGCCTAGTGCCCGCGCCAATTTGGGCGGCGACGAGGCCGAGAGCACCGACGTGAATTTCCAGTCTGGGAAGGAAGCGATTCAAAAGCAAGACTGGAAGAAAGCCGTGGCGTTCCTGGAGAAGGCGGTGGCCGCCGACCCGAACAACGCCGATGCCAGAAATTTTCTGGGCTATTCGTTCCGCAAGCTCGGGGACTTGAACATGGCCTTCCAGCACTACCAGGAAGCCCTGAGGTTGAACCCCAAGCATAAACCCGCGCACGAGTACATCGGCGAGGCCTATCTGATGGCTGGGAAACTCAAGGAAGCGGAGCAACATCTGGCTGAGCTGAACCGCTTGTGCTCGCCCATTCCATGCGAGGAGCAAAAGATGCTGAAGCTCGCCATCGAGGACCACAAGAAGAAGTAATTGAGCTACCGGGCTGTATTGTGGGATTTCGGTGGCGTCATCACCACCAGTCCCTTCGAGGCGTTTTCCCGCTTCGAGCGTGAAAGAAATCTACCCGAGGGTTTACTACGACGGATCAATTCCACCAATCCCGGTGACAATGCCTGGGCGCGCTTCGAACGCGGCGAATTGAGCCATGCGCAATTCGACGACGCCTTCGGCGAGGAAGCATTGGCCTTGGGTTATCGCGTGCGCGGGGCGCAAGTCGCGCAGTTACTCCACGGCGAGATCCGCCCGCAAATGGTGGAAGCGCTCAAGCACCTGCGGGGGCGCTTTCGCACCGCTTGTGTCACCAACAATTTCAGCGCCAATATGCCTGTAAGAGAGGAGCGGGCGCGCGAAATCGAACGGGTCATGGGCCTCTTCGATCTGGTCATCGAATCGAGCAAGGTGGGCGTGCGAAAACCCGAGCTTCGTTTCTATGAACTGGCCATCGCGGCCGTGGATGTACCGGCGCGGGGGATCGTCTATCTAGACGACTTGGGGATTAATCTGAAACCGGCGCGGGCCTTGGGCATGACCACCATCAAGGTCACCGATCCCGATAGCGCTCTCGCTGAGTTGGAAACCGTGCTGGGAATCGGTCTTACGAAGTAGTTTGGCGCGGCTTGCGCGGTGCCTTGGCGAATAACCGGTCGTAGAGAGCTCCGGGCAAGGCTCTCAGCAACACGCTCACGGCAGCCATCTGCCACGGAACCACCGCGAGACGCGCATCGCGATCGATACACCGTGCCATGTGCCGCGCGGTTTCCGCGGGCTCCAGCAAGAACGGCATGGGATAAGGATTACGCTTGGTCATGGGAGTATCGATGTACCCAGGACACAAGGTGATGACTTTAACGCCCGTGCTTCGCAGCTCGGCGCGCAAGCTCTCCAAATAGGTAATGGCGGCCGCCTTGGACGCACTATACGCACTCGATCCGGGTAGGCCGCGAAACCCCGCCACGCTGGCAATGCCAACGAGCTTGCCCGCTTTCGCTTGCGGCATGGCGGGCAAGAACGCTTGGAAGGTGTTCACCATGCCCAGCATGTTCGTATCGAACACTTCGCGAAACACCCGCGCATCCTCGCTGTGTTCGGTGGCGGTACCCGTACTCACGCCAGCGTTGGCGATAACGATATCCGCCACGCCGTGGCGTGCGAGGAACGCCTCTCCAGCCGCTTGCACCGCCGAGAAATCACGCACGTCGCACGGATAGACGGAGCAAGGAACGCCCAGGGATTGGGCCAAGGCGTTGAGCGCGGGTTCGCGGCGGCCATGCAATCCCAATTCGCAACTAGGGTAATGGCGCGCGTAGTAACGCGCGAAGGCCTCGCCAATGCCGCTTGAAGCGCCGGTGATGAAGACCTTCACGAAGACTCGGCGGCACGCTCCCGGCGGCGCCGGTCAACGAGTGTGTCCACGAGCGCGATGGTTTCCTTCGGGCCGCCGGCAAGCGATGGGGAGGTGAGGAAGCGGCCGTCCACGATCAAGGTTGGCACGCCTTGCAAGCGGTAGCGTTGTGTCACGCTTCGGAGGAGTTCCAGCGCCATGGCGATTTCTTTCGAATCCCAGGTTCCGCGGACCAAGTTTCGGTCCAAGTCCTTCGATTGCGCCCACTGCGCGAAAGTACCGGCATCGCCAAGATCGGTGTTGTCGAAGTGATACGCATCGAATACGTCTTGGTGCAACCGTGCATGGGCACCCAATTTGAGTAGCACCAGATAGACTTTCGTGAGCGGAATCCAGCGCGTGTTGCGAAGCGCGGGGGTGCGGACCAACAGCACGTCGGCGGCGCGCTGCTGCTCCCATTCGCGCAGATAGGGTTCGAAGGCGTAACACGCTCCGCAGCCGTAGTAGAAAAACTCCCGCACTTCGATGCGCTGGGGATCATCCACCGGTTGCGGTGGAATGGGGAAGAATTTCGGGCGCTCGTCCGCTGCTTCATCCGCCGCGCGCGCACCCAAGGCGAAGCCGAGCCCGGCCAAACCAAATCCCAGTATCTGGCGGCGGGCTGGATTCACTGGCGGGCTTTATTCAGTAAACTTCGGCGGCAGATCTATGCGCCAGGCTTGGACGCGGGCTTAGAGGTCTTGGCCACGGGTTTAGGCTTCGATGCAACTTCGGGTTTCGCTGGAGCTTGGGAGGTCTTGGTCCGCTCCTTGGCGATCAGGGCATCCACGATTTGAAAGAAGCGCTGCAAGCTGGGCTGGTTGTTCGGCCCAACAGCCATGGAGGGACCGGTCACGTACTTGCCCTGGATGGCCATCGCCGGCGTGAACATCACGCCATAGGTGCGCGCCATTTTCTTCGAGCGCTCCACTTTGGCATCCATGCCGAAAGAGTTGAAGGTCTGGGTAAATTTCTCGGCATCCACGCCTTGAGTGGCGACCCACTTCGTGATTTTTTCCGCGTCCCCCAGATCCTTGCCTTCACCGTGAATGGCATGGAAGACCTTGGAGTGCAGCTTCTCCGACAGTCCCATGGCTTCCAGGGTGTAGAAAAGACGGGCCAGTGGTGCCCAGCTATCGCGAAATATCAGCGGTACAGCTCTAAAAGTTACATCCTGCTGGCTCTGCAACCAACCGCGTAGCGGGCTCTCGAACTCGGCGCAATGGGGGCAGGCATAGGAAAAGAACTCGATGACTTCAACGCCCTTGCCCTGCGCGGGTTGCTCGGGGCTGATGAGCTTGTACTCCTTATCGGCTACAGGAGTCTGCGCGAATGCAGGCGGTGCAATGGCACAAAAAACTAGCAAGGCGAATGTTCGGTGAAGATGGCGCAACGCTCGGTTCATCGTACTCTCCATGGTTTGATCGAATTTACTCTCTCGAGCGAATCATATTGGCTTGAATTTCCATTTCCTTGAGGGCGGCTTGCGCTACCTGCGCTTGTTCCGCGCTCTCGTAAGGCCCCAACCGCACCCGGTGCCAAGTCTTATTGTCTGGCAGCTGGGAGGTTTTGATTTGCGCTTCCATTCCCGCTAATGCAAGGCGTGCTTTTAGGTTGTCCGCATCGGCTGAATTTTGGAATGCGCCAGCCTGCAAGAAAATACGCTCCTTGGCCGCGGCATCCTCTACGGGCTTGGCCGGCATGGGGTCTTGCTTGCCAGGCAGAATTTCATAGAAATCGAACTTTGGTTTGGGTGTGGAATCCGTGCCGGCGGCCCCGCCTGAAGCGTTCGCGTTACCGGTTGCGCGAGCACCCTTGGGCGCCTCCATGGGCTGGAGTTCCCTATGCGAAGCCGGAAGTTCCTTGAAGGGCGGCGCCGAACGATTGATGTAGAGCGCGAATCCGAAGGCTAGTCCCAATCCGAGGGCGAAACCAATGATGAGGCCAACGGAAAACGGATGCATCAGGCGCGCGCTTTTCCCACCGCCTGCTCCGGCCCCGCCTTTTTTGTAGTCCATGCTCATAGGTGGAAGTTTACTGTGTGCGCGGGATGCCAGTGTAAACCGCGCGTAATGCGCTACATGCGCTCGGGCGCGGACACACCAAGCAACCGGAGACCGTTACGCAATACCTGTCGCACGGCGGCGACCAGCGCGAGGCGCGCGAGCTTAACCGCTTCGTCCTCCACCAGGAAACGCGCCGAGTTGTAATAGCTATGAAACACACCAGCGAGATCCTTCAAGTAGAAGGCCATCGCATGGGGCGCTAAGTCCCGCGCGGCTTCTTCCAAGATATCGGAATAATCCATCATTGCGCGTATCAATCCGAACTCTTGCTCGGAATCCAAGGAACCGAGGCCGGCGCCCGGCAAGGCAGCGGGGTCGCCGCCCCACTCTTCCAACACCCGGCAAATACGGGCGTGTGCGTACTGGATGTAATACACAGGATTATCGTTGCTCCGGGATTTCGCCAGATCCAGATCGAAGTCCAAATGCTGGTCGCTCTTGCGCGCGAGATAAAAGTAACGCGTGGCATCCAATCCTGCTTCTTCGTAGAGTTCCTCCAAGGTCACGTAGTTGCCGCTGCGCTTGCCCATGCGCACGGGCTCGCCGCCCCGGAAGAGCGCCACCAACTGGATGAGCGGAACACTTAGCTTATCCGGCTCGTGGCCGAAGGCACTCAAGGCCGCCTTCACCCGCACAATATAGCCGTGATGATCCGCGCCCCACACGTCGATGACGCGCTCGAACCCGCGTTCCAATTTCTCGTGATGGTAGGCGATGTCGGAGGCGAAATAGGTATAGAGCCCGTTCTCGCGTTGCACTACGCGGTCTTTGTCGTCGCCAAACGCGGTGGAGCGAAACCAGGTGGCGCCATCCTTCTCGTACAAATGTCCTCTTTCACGCAACTTGTCCAAGGCGCGTGCGACCTTGCCATCGTCGTAAAGGGATTGCTCGGAGTACCAGCGGTCGAACTGCACGCGGAAGCGGGACAAGACGCCGCGAATCTCCGCGATCTGCCGGTCGAGCGTGTGGCGCATCACCCGCTTGAAATCCTCGCCCAAGAGCGTCTTGGCATTGGCGATCAATTGGTCGAGGCGCGCTTCGCCCACCGCCTCTTGTTCCTTGTCCGAAGCGTTGGGGTTGGCCTCGGGCAGGGCTGCCATGACCTGAGCAGCGGCCCGCACGAACTTCTCGCCATGAAGATCCGCGAGTTCGCGCGCCCGCAGAGCCACGTAATCTCCTTGGTAGGCGTTGGGCGGAAATGGCACGCTCACTCCGCGCTGCCCGAGATAGCGTAGCCACACCGAGAGGACCAGCACATCCACTTGCCGGCCGGCGTCATTGATGTAGTACTCGCGCTGCACGTCATAGCCCGCGGCTTGCAGCATGCTGGCAAGGCTATCGCCGTAGGCCGCGCCGCGCCCGTGCCCAACGTGCAACGGCCCCGTGGGATTGGCGGATACAAATTCCACTTGCACCTTCCTGCCTCCGCCTACATCGATACGGCCGTAGTCATCTCCCTGCGCAAGCACATGCCCAACCACCGAGCGCTTGGCCCCGGCCTTCAAGAACAAATTGATGAATCCGTCTCCAGCCACCTCCGCGCGTTCCAGCAACTCTGAGGCAGGCAACGCGCCGGCGATCGCGCCTGCAAGCTCGCGCGGATTGCGCTTCGCCGTCTTGGCCATTTGCATGGCGATGGAACAGGAGAAGTCGCCGTGCCCGGCCTGCTTGGTCCGTCCCAAGGTCACGGGAGGATGAGCCGGATTACCGAGTGCTTGCGCGACAGCCGCGACGATGAGCGAAACCAACTCGCTCTTGATGTCAGCGTGAATCATGGAAATTCAAAGGGCAGGACTGGAAGGCAACGCGGGCGCGCATTATAAGCCGCCATCAAACACTTCTCGGATCCACATCGAGATGCCAGCGCACTTGGTTGCCGCCATGTTCCGCCAGCCAGGGGCGCCACTTGCCCAGCAAGGTTTGCAAGGCCGCTCGCGATGCCGACTGCACGAGAAGCTGGCCGCGCTCCTTCCCGGCAATGCGCGCCATGGGCGCGGGCACCGGGTCGAATACTTCCACCTCCGGTGCTTGCTCCTTGCAATTGCTCGCCGCCAAGGCAAGGAAGGAGTCGACCGCTGGCCGCTCGGCGGCTTCCGCGCGCAGTAATGCTTGATAACTATAGGGAGGAAATTGCGTGGCTCTTCTATCTTCCAGCAGCGCGTTGGCGAAACCCTCGTAATCTTGCCGCTCGGCGGCGGCGTAGATGGGATGATGCGGAAAATCCGTCTGTATCATGACCTCGCCGGGAATGCTCGCGCGCCCCGCCCTTCCCGACACCTGGATGAGCAGGGCAAACAGGCGCTCGGCCGCGCGAAAATCCGTGCTGAAGAGTGCCGCGTCGGGATTCACGATACCCACCAAGGTCAGATTCGGAAAGTCATGGCCTTTCGCGAGCATCTGAGTACCCACCAGAATATCCACTTGTTGCGCGTGCACCAGATCGCGCAAAGTGGCGAAGGCGTGCTTGCGCTGGGTGGTGTCCCGGTCCACGCGCGCGATACGCGCCGAGGGAAATACGCGGGCCAATTCCAGTTCGAGGCGCTGGGTACCATGCCCGCGCGGCCGTAAGTCTTGATTGCCACAACCTTCGCACGCGTGCGGCACGCGCTCCTGGTGGCCGCAATAGTGGCAGCGCAGTTGCGTGGTCTTGGAGTGGAACACCAAGCGCGCGGAACAACGAATGCACTGCGCCATCCACCCGCAGGCATAGCACAGCAGAGCGGGCGAGTAACCGCGCCGGTTGATGAAAATGAGGCTTTGTTCTTGGTTCGCGAGCCGTTGGGATAGAGCCCGGAGTAAAGGCTCGCTCAAACCTTCTTTCAGTTGCAGTTGCCGGGTATCCACGCACTTGACCTTGGGCGGCTGCGCCGCCGCGCGAAAGGGTAGCCGCAAGAGCTCGTGGCGCCCGGCTTGCGCGCGGGCGTAGGACTCCAGAGACGGCGTAGCCGAGGCCAGCAGCACCGGCACATTGCGGCGCCGCGCGCGTACGAGAGACAAGTCGCGCGCGTGATAGCGCAACCCCTCCTCCTGCTTGAAGGATTCGTCGTGCTCTTCATCCACGATGATGAGCTCCAGATTGGGGAGCGCGGAGAACACGGCCAGCCGCGTGCCCAACACGATGCGAGCCTCTCCGCTGTACGCCAAGCGCCAGCGGGCAAGCCGTTCCGTGTCGGATAGATCGCTGTGCAGGCTCGCGATGCGCACTCGGGGGAAACGCTCCCGCACGCGCGCATCGAGCTGCGGGGTGAGGTTGATCTCGGGCACGAGCATCAGCGCTTGCCCGCCCCGGCGCACGACGTCCGCGATGAGCTGCAAATAGACTTCGGTCTTGCCGCTACCGGTAATGCCCAGCAGCAAGAAACTCGCGAAGCTCCCGAACTTGCCGCGCACCGCCGCCACCGCCGCTGCTTGGTCCTGCGTCAAGGAATGGCCCCCGGAGGTTTGAATATCCTGCTCGGGTGCCGGCACCGGCGGCCCGAATTCGATCCATCCGCGTTCCTCCAAGGGCTTGAGCCACGCACGCGCCGCGGGGAGCGCCGCCCGCACCTTGCTTTCGAGCACGGACGCACGCTCGCCAATGAATTCCAGCAAGGTTCGTTGTTGTTTATGACGCGCGGGAATACGCAATAGCGCTTCGCGTCCCGCCTGCGTTGTCATCACCGTGCGATCTACAGGGTCCGGCGCGCTGCGTGCGTTACGCAGTTTTGGAGGCAGTGCCAGCATGACGATCTGCCCCAAGGGATAGTGGTAATAGCCCGCGCAGAAGCGGCACAGTTCCAGCACGTCCGGCGGCAATACCGGCTCTTCGTGCAGCACCGCTTCCACGTGCTTGAGGCGGTTCGCTTCGATAACGGTTTCACCACCCACTTCGACCACCACCCCCGTACGCCGGCCCGGGCCGAAGGGAACGATCACTCGCTGGCCAACGCTGGCCTGTTGAGAATCTTGCAGGCGGTAGTCGAATAAGCGGTCTAGGGGAACATCCAGGGCGACTCGAACCAACGGCACGGCTCAGCAAGATATTGAAATGGAGTAGCAAGATTAGCAGGGAAGGCGCCCACGACACTTACCGCCTCTGGGATACCGGCACATTTTTCGACTACCCGGGCAAACTCGAAAGACAATCTTTCGGCACCCCTGCTCGCACTTTGCTATTTCTGGCGCCCGGCCATCTGCGCGACTTGCAGGGATTCTCACGGCGGCTTCTGAGCGAGTGGTTTGCATTATTGCCCGATGGGGCGGTGCTAGCCGCCCACAACCACCACGAGGCCGGCGGTGGCGTTTTCGACGAACTCCTGCGGCTCGCGTGGAGGAAGTGCCGCGCAACGCGCAGTTGATAGTCATCGGTCGCGCCCATGTTCCGCAGGAGTTGCTGCGCGCGTTCTCGGCCGGTCACCGCGGCCGAATCGGTTGGGAGGCCCTTCGACTGACCGCGCCCACCGCAGCGGCAGCAGGAACCGGGCAGCTATTCCGAATCAATCAAGAAGTGGCCAGCCAGAATTCAACCATGCTACTTCTTCTTCAGCCGGATCTGCATCATGGCATCGGGATCGCTCACGCTGCTAAATGACCCATCGTCGTTGGCCGCGAGCGCGAGATCTTCGCCGTCGAAGGTGACTTTGACGCCCTGCGCGTGCTGCTTGTAGGTGCAAGGCCCCGTCATCGGACCGAAAGAAATGTAGCACTTGCTGGCTGGCTGAAATTACAGTTTGACCGTCCCGTAGGCATTCTCCCAGTTTCCTTGCAGCTTCACCGCCGGGGGTTTTTCTGACGGGGCGTTTGAGGCGGACACGGATTTGTCTTTTTTCCTCGCCGGTTGTGCTGCACCGAGCAACGCGTTGCATTCGATCCATCCAATGGTGGTGGCGCTTGGCGTCTTCACTTGGCGCCAATTGCCATTGACCTTCACAACATTGCCGCTTTCCTTGAAGTTGCCATCCACCCAGCTCACGGGCTCGCCAATCTTGATGGGCGCATTAGGCGTGCCGGCCTTTTGCACTAAACGCAACTTCTGAGTGTTCACCGGAACCTGTTTTCCGCTAGGTATCAACAGAAGGACATAGCCGGGCGCATCCGGTTCAGCGATGACTTCCGCCAGCGTCGGTCCCATTCCAGTGGTCAATTCAACGAGGTCACCCACGCTCGCGCGGTTGGTTTGCGATGCTGCCCAGGGTGAGATTGCGCAGAATGCTAACGCTACCGCCACGCGTACGGCTCTATTTTTCCGTGCTTGCTTCTCCCGCACAAGATTGGCGGCGCTTGGATGCGCCAAAAGGGATTGCTCGCACTCGCGAGCGCGGCTAACGAAAGCGGCACTAATGCGCATCGCTATCGGTTATCACTTTATCGCTGTCCCATCGAAGGGTCAATCCAATCCCTGGCTAGCGATAAGCCGCGCTCAACTCGTGCACGGGATTCCTGGCACCAGCCTATCTGCCAGGTTCAGGTCACTAACTTTCTTAAGAGCCGCATCGGTCACCCTGTTGTTCAGGCCGAAAATTCCCGCAACACTTGACCCGCCTTGGGCGCATCTCTGAGGATGCCATTCGCACCGGCAACGCGCCGGCCGTTGACCCACACTCCATGCACACCCGTCGCCGGTGTGGTCAATCGCGATCCGCCCGCCGGTAGATCGAACACGCGGCTGGAAGGCCCGCGCCCTATGGTCTTCGGATCGAACAACAGCAAGTCGGCGGGTTTTCCGATCGCGATGCTTCCGCGATCCTTCATGCCGAATAACGCGGCCGGTTCGGAAGTAAGTTTGCGCACCGTCTGTTCCAGCGGCATGAGCTTCTTCTCGCGCACCCAGTACCCCAGAACATGCAAGCCGAAACCGGCATCACACAAAAAGGTGAGGTGCGCGCCGGCGTCCGAGAGCGAGACGATGGCATTTTCGTCGCGCATCATCCTCCCCACCGCATCCTCGTCGGAATTGAGCAGCGTGGCGGTAAACAAGGTGTCGAGGTTTTATTCCATCGCCAAGTCGAGCATGACATCCACCGGATGCCCGCCCGCCTCTCGCGCGAGCGCGGCAATCGACTTGCCCTCATAGGCCGCATGTTTCGCATCGGCGACCTGGGCGACATGGGCTTTTTCCCATTCGCCGGTGAACATCCGCCGGCTGCGTTCTTCGAGTTCCTTCTTCAGCATGCCGCGCCAGGCGCGATCGGCGAGCGTGCTGCGAAAGGACTTCTCATCCATGGCCATTAGCGGCTGCCACACGCGCAAACCCTCGAACACGTAAGGTTCGTGCATGGTGAACTCGAAATTCAGCGGGCAGGGAGACACCGCCCCATGCATCCTGTTGCCTCGCTTGCGAGCCGCCCGGATATTGCCGAGGTCTTCGAACGTGGCTTCCGGGGCGAGATTGGAATGCAGGAGCGCGGCAACCAGGTAGGGCCGGTTGGAGGCGGCGCATAAATTCTCGATCCAGGGCATCGGAGTATCCGCCGCCTTAGTCATCATCAGCAAGCCCTTGCCGGCATCGCGCAAAGCCGCGGACAGGGTAGTCATTTCATGATCATCGGCCAAGCGCGAGGGCATTGGAATGCCGGCCTCGCCGTTATGCTGGCCAGAACGGGTGGTGGCGAAACCCACCGCGCCCGCCTCCATCGCCCCGGCTACGATTTTGCGCATGATTTTGACTTCATCGGCCGTGGCGGTGCGCTTCGGCGCATCCTCGCCCAGCACGAAGGTGCGCACGCTGGAATGACCAACAAAACACGCCACGTTCGGGCCGACGCCTTTTTTCTCCAGCATGTCCAGATACTGCGGATAGGACTCGAAGCCCCAGTCGATGCCAGCGCGCAGGGCATTGAGCGACATACCCTCGACGTGCGTCAGATTGCGCATGGTCAGATCGCGATCCGCCGGCCGGCACGGAGCGATGGTGAAGCCGCAATTGCCCATGACGATGGTCGTCACGCCCAGCGCGGGTGAAGGATTGGCAAGCGGGTCCCAGGTAATCTGCGCGTCGTAGTGCGTATGGGTATCGATGATGCCAGGCATCAGCGCCAGGCCACCGGCTTCCACAGACTGCACCGCGGCGCCTTCGACCCTGCCAATTGCGCAGATGTTTCCATCCTTGACCGCCACGCTGGCCTGTGCCGGCGCAGCACCTGAACCATCGTAAAGCGTGGCGTTGCGAATAATCAAATCATGCATTTTGTTGGCCTTTGCTTTCGATTCAATGTGCGTTTTAAAATTATTCTCTGTCCATTGGAAAACACAAGCGAGCTCGCCACTCATCCCGCGCATGGCGCGGGAAGCGCTCACCGCATCAGCAACTCCCGGTATCCCCCCGCCGCCACGTCATCGCACCACTTGCGGTAGTCCGGTGCGCTGCCGCTGTAGCGGACGATGCGGCGCACTTGCTTGCCCTCCACGTTCTGGTTGATACCGGTCATCCAGGAGTCCACTTCATTTGCGAGCAGTCCCTGCGCTTTCTGGTGGACGAAGCTTGTCCATTGCGCCACGGCTTGCGGCCGGGCATCCACTTGCGTCAGACCATGCTCGTGCAGGTAGCCGATCAGGTTGGTCACCCAACCGGCGTTGTATTCGATACTGCGGGGGATGTTGCCTAGCGCGGTGTGCGGCCCCATCACCATGAACAGGTTGGGAAAGTCCTCCACCATCACGCCGACGAAGGTTGACGGCCCGTCCTTCCACTTGTCTTTCAGCCGCCGCCCGCCGGTGCCTCGGATGTCGATGCGATCGAAGCTGCCGGTGATCGCATCGAATCCCGTGGCATGGATGATCATGTCGAATTCGAAGTGCGCATCGCTCGTCTTGATGCCCATCGCGGTCACGCACTCGATTGGCGTTTTTAGGATGCTCACTAGCTGAACGTTAGGCTGATTGTAGACTTCGTAGTAGTGCGTTTCCTGCGGCACTCTGCGTGTGCCGAACCCGTGGTCAGCCGGGATCAGCATTTCGGCGATTTTCGGATCCTTCACCCGCTGGCGGATTTTCTTCGCGACGAAATCGGAGATTAATTTGTTGGCCGCCAGGTCGGTGAGGATGTCGCGGAAATTCCCCAGCCAGATGCCAAAGCCGGGCGAGGCATACAGCTTTTCCCAGAACGCCTCGCGCTCCGCCTCGGTCACCTCGAACGTGCCGCGCGGGTCCGTCGTATGTATGAAGCACGCCGCGGTCTCATGGCAGCGCCGAAAGATGTCTGGATAGCTCGCCCTGATCTTGCCCATTTCCGCCGCGCAGATCTTGCGATTGTGCAGCGGCGTGCACCAATTGGGCCGGCGTTGAAATACGCTGAGATGAGCGGCAGTCTTGGCCGCTTCCTGGATTGTCTGGACACCGGTGGCACCGGTACCAAGAACCGCGACGCGTTTTCCCGCGAAGCTCACCGGTTCCTTGGGCCATCGTGCCGTGTGGAACGATTGGCCCTTGAAATCTTCGACACCGTCGATTCGAGGCATGGTCGGTACGCACAGCTGTCCGATCGCAGTCACGACAAAGCGCGCGCGACGATGGGAGCCATCGTCCAGGGTTATTTCCCAGCACCGTGCGTCTTCGAGAAAAATCGCCGCGGTGACCCGGCTGGAAAGTTGGATATCGCGGCGAAGGCCGAATTTGTCCGCGACATAATTGAGGTAGCGCTCGGTCTCCGGTTGCGGCGAGAAATGCTCGGTCCAGTCCCACTCGTCAAGCAGTTCCTGCGAGAAGGAGTAGCCATATGAGTAGCTCTCGGAATCGAAGCGCGCCCCCGGGTAGCGATTCCAGTACCAGGTGCCGCCGACGCCGGTCCCAGACTCGTAGACCCTTACGCGCAGGCCAAGCTTGCGCAGGCAGTGGAGTTGGTACAGACCGGAAATCCCGGCGCCGATGACGATAACGTCGAAATCCAGATTGGCTGCTGAGAACCCTCGCGTGCGTGACTGGGTTGGTGCGGTCATCGAATGGTTCTGGGCCGGGTTCTCAAGAAAGACAGAAACCTTCGTGAGCAACTGCCCTGGCTAGTGATAAGCCGCGCTCAACTCGTGCGCCGCATCCACCAGCGCGGCAACGTTCTCCGGCGGTGTGTGCCGAGAGATTCCGTGGCCTAGATTGAACACATGTCCGGAACCCGAGCCGAAGCCATCAAGCACTTTGCGCACTTCTTTCTTGATGATTTCCGGATTCGAGAATAGGACGCCCGGATCTAGATTGCCTTGCAAGGCCACCTGGTCACCTACCTGAGTGCGAGCAGCGCCGATGTCGATGGTCCAATCCAGTCCAAGGGCATCGGCGCCGCAGGCGGCGAGATCTTCCAACCATAGGCCGCCGCCCTTGGTGAAGACTATGCACGGCACGCGCTGCCCATCGTAATTGCGGTGCAGCTGGCTCACGATATCCCGGATATAGCGCAGGGAAAATTCGCGGAAGGCATCGTGGGTCAGGCTGCCGCCCCAGGTGTCGAAAATTTGCACGATCTGAGCACCGCTCTCGATTTGGGCGTTGAGGTAACGCACCACGGCTTGGGCGTTGATGTCCAGAATGCGGTGCATGAGATCGGGACGGCGGTAGAGCATGCGCTTGGTCTCGATGAAGTCGCTGCTGCCTTGCCCCTCGATCATGTAGCAAGCCAAGGTGAAGGGACTACCGGAAAATCCGATGAGCGGAACGGAATCGTTCAAGGCCGTGCGAATGGAGCGCACGGCATCCATGACGTAGCGCAATTTGTCATCGACACTGGGTACGCTTAATTTATCGATGCTAGCTTCGTCGCGTAGCGGATGCTTGAAGCGCGGCCCTTCGCCATCGGCGAAATACAGTCCCAGGCCCATGGCGTCAGGAATGGTGAGAATATCGGAGAACAAAATAGCCGCGTCGAGTTTGAAGCGCGCCAGAGGTTGCAAGGTGACCTCGGTCGCCAGTTCGGGGCTATGGCATAACTCCAGGAAGCTTCCGGCACGTGTCCGCGTCGCGTTGTACTCGGGCAGATAGCGCCCGGCTTGCCGCATGATCCACACGGGGGTGTACGGGACCGGCTCGCGGAGCAATGCGCGCAGAATGGTGTCGTTTTTTGGGCGGCTCATTGAAGGGAGGCGGGAGGGGGGAGG